>CAUUIH010000084.1:0-6387 GCA_963545165.1 uncultured Veillonella sp. | reverse complement strand
CTCTAACTTAATCATTCGAGTTAAGTTTCACCTTAGCCGCTTCCCAAAATTCATCGAGCTCACCGAGAGTAAAATCCTCCCATTTTTTTCCACTACGTTGAACCTCTTGTTCTACGTAGGAAAAGCGCTGTATAAACTTTGTATTTGTACGGTGTAGTGCATTTTCTCCGACTATTTTATACCATTTAAAAAGATTTATCAAGGAAAAAAGTACATCTCCACCCTCTTCTTCGGCTTTTTTTATATCCTTTTTGAATATTTCTTGTTTAAATTCATCTATTTCTTCATAAAACTTAGCCCATACCCCTTCTTCACTAGACCAATCAAAGCCTACTTTACTTGCTTTTTCTTGCAATTTTTGAGCTCGTAATAAGGCTGGCAGTCCTGGAGAAATTCCATCTAAAATAGATGTGCGTTCATGCCCCTTTTCTTGCGCTTTCAATTCTTCCCAAGTGGCTAAAGTATCCCCTACGGTTTCTCGGTCTGCTGTCTGGAATACATGGGGGTGGCGCCGCACCATTTTTGCCGTAATGTCATCTACTACATCTTGCATGGTAAAATGTCCATTTTCCTCTGCAACCCGTGCATGGAATACAATTTGTAACAACAAATCCCCTAGCTCTTCACGTAAATGATCTACATTTTGTTCATCGATAGCTTCTAATGTTTCATACACTTCTTCTAATAAATATCTACGTAAGGAACTATGGGTTTGTAATTTATCCCAGGAACACCCTTTAGGTCCACGTAATTCAGCTAATACATCCACCAAGGGATCCAATGTAAAAGGACTCATTTCTTTTTGACTCACTTCGCTCCTCCTTTCTTCATAGCTTGTTTCGCCAAGCTTTTAAATTCTTTCAAGTCCATCGTCTTCGTAATGCTAAGTGCTACTACATAAAACACTATGCCCAACACGATGGAGAGTGCCACACTCATCGTATTCGATAGGATGGTGCTCATAAAATTATAGACCATCACCGTACCGCCCCCCATGGCTAAGGAGGAGAACAGTACTTTTCCTATTTCTATGAAAGACACTGTAAACGATGTACTGCGATACAATATATACAGGTTTGCTACTGCTGCTACGCCAAAGTCTACGTTGGTAGCCCACGCAGCCCCTTCGATGCCCCATTGTGGGGTTAAATAGAGGTTCAACAAGACTTTCAAAACAGCGCCTAACAGCAATGTAAACATAGGGATTGCCGTCCGTCCTAAGCCCTGCAAAGCACCTGTGGTGACCTGTTGTATCCCTAATAGCCAGATACTGGCACTAAGAACCGCTATGGCACCACCTGCATGTGGCGTATCAAACATCATCTGAGAAATCGGTGTTGCCAATACACATAATCCCACAAAGGCAGGGATTGTCACAATATTCGTCATACGTAGTGCCGTTCCCATACGATGATGGATTTCTTGCTGATCTCGCTTACTATGTAATCTAGAAATAGCAGGCACTAAGCTAGTAGCTAAGGACATGGTCACTATGACAGGTAAACTAATCAAAGACGTAGCCATACCCGTCAAATACCCAAAAGCAGTGGTCGCCTCTTCCTTACCATATCCTGACAGTATCAGCTGTTGTGGTACCAACCACAAGTCAATAGCTCCTATAAGAGGTATCATAATATTTGCTAGCGCCACAGGAACGGCTAAGATAATTAATTCTTGTATAATGGATTTCCGTGATTCTAAGGGATATAGTTGTCCTTCTAATTTAGGCTCTCGTCCATAATAATAGAGTAACACCACAAGCCCTAAGCCTACGCCGATCACAGAAGATAAGGCGGCACGGCTAGATGCTAGCTCAATGCCCTGTGGCAAGAAATAGATAGCAGCACCAACCATCACAAGCACACGCCCTAACTGTTCACATACCTGTGATATCCCCGTAGGCAACATATTTTGAAATCCCTGAAAGTAGCCTCGAAAACAGGCTAATACAGAGACAATCCCAATGGCAGGTGCTACCGCTAATAAAGCGCCTTCTGCTCGGTTATCTGTAATCAAGCCTATGTCGATTACATAGGGAATGGCAATATAAAAGACCACACTTAGCAATACACCTAGCATCCCCATCGTGGTCAATGCTACCTTAAAGATGTGCCGAGCTCCTCTATAATCCTCTTGTCCTACTTTTCGAGCAATCATAATAGAAATCGCTACTGGTAATCCTGCTGCCCCAATGCTGATGATGAGCTGGTACAGGGAATACGCCATTTGATACAGTCCAACCCCTTCGCCTCCTAGAATACGGGCTACGATGACCTTACTGATGGCACCTATGACCTTTACCAATAGCCCTGCTACGGTTAATATCATAGCTCCTTTCATGAATCCTGTCATATTAGCCCTCCTTTGGAAGTTTTCGTTCAAATTCTGTCAGCACTTGCTCAACTTGGCGGATTACATCACCAGATTGCAAAGTATAGGCCCATACCGTAGGATTCGATCCACGATGTTTCATATGTTTCCATATATCTTCACTCATGGCGCCCATATCCCAATCTTCCATTTTTGACTCATCTTGCCAAGTAAAGAGAATATTCCCATCTTTACGAATGACGCTTTTCATACCTAAGGCACGAGCTCGTTCCTTAATCGCTGCCAACTTGATAAGACGTTCCACTGGTTTTGTAGGAGATCCAAAACGGTCAATTAATTCATCCACAAAATCGTCTAAACCAACTTTTGTATCAATTTGTAGCAAGCGTTGATACACGGAAATTTTTCGAGCCTCATCATGAATATAGGCACTATCGATAAAGGCATCGATGCCTACATCCACTACTGACGCTGGCAATGGCCGTTCAGGCATATCCTTTTTCTGAGCTTTCGCAATCGCTTCTTCTAACATCACCGCATACATAGCAAAGCCCACAGCTGCGATATTACCATGTTGTTGGGCCCCTAATAAATTGCCCGCCCCTCGGATTTCCATATCTCGCATGGCTAACTTGAATCCAGCGCCCAATTCGGTAAACTCTTGGATGGCTTTCAACCGTTTTTCCGCACTTTCATTTAACACCTTGTCTGGACGATACATGAAATATGCATAGGCCCGCTGACTAGAACGTCCTACTCGACCTCGCATTTGGTACAACTGTGAAAGTCCCAAATGATCTGCATCATAGATAATAATTGTATTAGCATTCGGAATATCTAAGCCTGTTTCGATAATGCTCGTACATAAGAGCACATCATATTGGCCTTCTGTAAAGTCCTGCATCACATGTTCCATCATGGTGCCAGCCATTTGTCCATGTGCCACTGCAATGCGTAGGTCCGGCATAGCCCGTTGCAACTGCTCTTCCATATGTGTAATGGACTGTACCTTGTTATACACAAAGTACACCTGTCCACCTCGTTGGAGTTCACGACGGATAGCCTCCGTCACTACTTGCATGTCGAACTCCACCACATAGGTTTGTACTGGCAATCGTTCCATTGGCGGTGTGTGGATGACACTCATTTCACGAACCCCAACTAAGGACATATGCAAGGTCCTTGGAATCGGCGTCGCACTTAGTGTTAAAATGTCGATATTGGTAGCCCATTGTTTCCACTTTTCTTTTTGTGCTACCCCAAATCGTTGTTCTTCATCCACAACTAATAAGCCTAATTTCTTAAATTGAATCTTCTTGCTTAATAACGCATGGGTGCCGATTAAGATATCTACCTGTCCATCTTGTACAGCCTTGATAATCTCCTTCTTTTCTTTCGCAGATCGGAATCGATTTAACACTTCTACGCAAACCCCAAATTGTGAGAACCGATACATAAATGTTTTGAAATGTTGCTCTGAAAGCACCGTTGTGGGCACTAACATAGCCACTTGTTTACCACTCATAACAGCTTTAAACATAGCCCTCATAGCCACTTCTGTTTTACCGAATCCTACATCGCCGCATAACAGTCTGTCCATAGGTCGTGGAGATTCCATGGATTCTTTAATTTCTTGGATAGCTTGCAATTGGTCATCTGTTTCTTCATAAGGAAACTGGTCTTCAAACTCACGCTGCCATGGTTGGTCTGGTAAAAATGCATATCCCTCAATCAATTCTCGTTTGGCATACAGCTCTACTAACGTATCTGCTAAATCATCAATGGATTTTTGAGCTTTAGATTTTGTTTTAATCCATTCCTTGCCACCCATTTTATGTAATTTAGGTGTAACCCCTTCATTACCAATGTATTTTTGCAGTTGATCCAAATGGTCTGCTGGCAAGAATAGCCGGTCCGTGCCAGCATAATCGATTTCAATATAGTCTCGATGAATGCCTTCCGTCTCAATAGTCTTCAGCCCACGATATTTACCAATACCGTGAATGCTGTGCACCACATAATCGCCTACACTGATATCCGTGAAATATTTAATCTCCTGACCTTTGTCTACTTTCTTCCGAATCTTCCTCTTCTGAAAGCCAAAAATATTTCCCTCTGTTATGACAGTCAAGTTAGAATGAGGTAATTCAAATCCCTCTGAAAAAATACCATCCACAATTAGTACTGCAGGGGCTGTCCATTCCCATGTATCTCGGTGCACATAGGTTATATTATTTTCTAATAGAGCACTTTCTATGGCTTCACGGCGTTGCTGATTATGCAATACCAGCACAATTTGACGTTCTAAGGAAGCATTAAACTTAATATCATCCATGAGCATAGGAATCTGCCGTTCATAAGAGGCAATAGATTTTCCCATCATACCGATAGTTTGTACTTTCCCCCATCCTGCAGAACGTTGCATCATGCTGAATAAAATAGTAGTATACGCCATAGAAGACGCTTTCCAATCTTTCCAAAGCATATATAGCTCATCATTAGTAGCATCTTCTTTATGAACCTTGCCTAAGGCTTCTTCTAACCGTTTTGGCTCATCTAGAATCAATAGACCTTGGTCTAAATAGGAAAGAATAGAACAAGTTTCCTCTTCACTATCTGCATGGATAGGCAACACCATACATTCCTCAGTCTCCCCCATAGAGCGTTGAGTATCCACATTGAATTGTCGCATCGTATCAATGGTATCTCCAAAGAACTCAATACGGTAAGGAAATTCACTTTGGATAGGGAATATATCTACAATATCTCCGCGCACGCTAAAATGACCACGATATTCCACCTGGTCCACTCGTTCATATCCAATTTTTACTAATGCTTCCAACAGAGTTTGTTGATCTATATCTTGCTCTACCTGTAGCGTTATCATATGATCTAACACAGTAGAAGGAGCCCCTACAAACTGACTGGCCTCTTCCACAGTTGCCAGTACAATGACTGGCTTTCCTAAGGCTAGGTTACCTAAGGCTTCCATCCGTTTTGCCTGCGTATCTAAACTCTTTGCTGTCCACTGTGAAAGAGCTCGATCCACAATGGGATAGGATAATACCTTAGCTTCTGGTAAGAGACATTGTATATCACGTTCCCACATTTCTTTGTGCGCTTTATCATGAGTTACAATTAAAGTAGGGCGCTGTGTATCTTGTAGCATGGCTTGGCTATAGATAAACGATTTCTGAGAACCTCCCAACCCATAGATTTGCGTAGCTCCCTTTTTATAAAAGGCATCTATGGTATCTTTCATGGTTCCCTCTAACTTTAATATAGGTTTATATGTCATCGACATATACCATTTCCTTTCTTATATGAAAAGGGGCTATAGTTATCTATAGCCCCAGTGATTATTCTAAGTTTTCTTTAATCGCCGTATTTGTGGATTCTTCAATATAATGAAGGGCTGCATATATTAAATACGCACCAACAGTAAGACCGAAGAAAAAGGCTTTAAAAATTTCTTTGTTCCAACGAGTTTCACGTAATCCAGAAATCGCAGATGCTAAAAAGCTTAAATCTGAAACTTTCATAGCAACCTCCTTTGTAATACATCTATTAATAACATTATTTTACAATACATATACAAAAAAAGCGAATATAACTATTCGCTTATCTTCTAAATTGGTGCGGGAGAAGGGACTTGAACCCCCACGCCAATGGCGCCAGATCCTAAGTCTGGTGCGTCTGCCAATTCCGCCACTCCCGCATAAGATGGTGACCCAGGAGGGATTCGAACCCCCGACCTTTTGATTCGTAGTCAAACACTCTATCCAGCTGAGCTACTGAGTCATATGTAATTTAGTTGGCAGGGGCAGTAGGACTTGAACCCACAACCAACGGTTTTGGAGACCGCTACTCTACCAATTGAGCTATACCCCTATCTTTACGACTTTATTAGTATAACGTAAAGTTGATACTTTGTCAAGTGATTCTTGTAGCAGAACCAAGGTATTTAGCTGGGCTAGCATTTGCTAGCCCCCGCTAATGTAAATCAGCAACTTCCTATCCTTCCAGGCCGTTTCCAGCCAAGTACTTTCGGCGTTT
>CAUUIH010000083.1:0-6391 GCA_963545165.1 uncultured Veillonella sp. | reverse complement strand
GGCCATTACGAATTTCAAAATTCATAGTATACCTCCTCTTAGTATTACATGAAACTGATAGTATTAGTATTCGACGTAATTACAAAAACTCCTTTTATTTTCTTTCAAAGTTTTCAATTATAGTAGTTACCTCTTATTTTCATAGGCACATAGTAGTGAATGCAAAAAATAACAAACATAGCACTTCTAATATAGTAAAAATGATAAGCAATACCCCTCCATGATACATACAAAAGGGATTACACGATAAAAGAGACTGTAACAAAGTAGCTTTGTTACAGTCTCAATATTATTATTTATATAATGTTTGACGATTTTCTTGCAATGCTTCTAGTGTACGTTCTAAATTAGATTCCACGTATTTGAACACATCACTAGCATATTGAATGGAACTATTTTTAAGTTCTTCAGAAGATTTATTAGCTTCTGCAATAATATGATTTGCATGTTCTTGTGCTTGTTTTACCAATTCGCTTTCTTCTGTCAGTTTTTGAATGTATTCCTTCGCTTGTTCAATCAGTGCATCTGCTTGTTTTTGACCTTCCGCTACGATACGATCACGTTCTGCTACAATACGACGAGATTCTTCTAATTCAAGAGGCAAAGATTCTGTCAACGCATCTACAATGCGCATAATCTCTTCTTCTTCAATTAACTTTTTATTTGTCATAATCATATTGTTACTAGTAACAATCAAGTTTTCCAATTCTTCTAATAATTTTTCTGTTCTCATGGCGTCCTCCTATTTTTCTTGTACTGTTTTAAATTTATCTTCTAGCGCTTGTTTCACAACATCAGGCACTAAACCTTCTAATTTACCGCCGAATTTAGCTAATTCCCGTATACCCGTAGAACTTACAAAAGCATATTTATTATTAGTCATAATAAATACAGTTTCAATCTCGTCATCTAAATATTTTGAAAATAAAGCGCGTTGAAACTCGTATTCAAAGTCGCTCAGTGCACGAAGCCCCCGAATGATAATATGACTATCTCTTGATTTTACATATTCATTCAGTAAACCAGCCCCAAAATCCACTTCCACATTAGGAATATGTGACACAGATTGACGAATTAACTCTGCTCGCTCATCCAATGTAAACAAGTACTTCTTATTCGGATTTTCTAAAATTACTACTATTAGCTTGTCTACTAATTTACTAGCGCGCTCAAATATATCTATATGTCCATTTGTGACAGGATCAAAACTACCTGGACAAACCCCAATTCTCACGATATAAGCCCCTTTCTACGGTTCCCGACACAGAATGTCAACGCGAGTATACCCAAAGGATAAAGCTTTCACAAGCACCCAGTTGGGCAATAATTCTAATATTTCATTCTTATGGCGTTCTAAAATTAAAAAGCCATCTTCGGTAAGTAATTGTAACTCTTCCACTAAATCCAATGTTTTTTGGACATATCCTTTTTCATAAGGGGGATCAGAAAATATCAGCTGGAACTGTTTCCCTTGTAACCGTGAAAGTGCCGACTCCATGGTGCATTTCATAATTTCCAATCGGTCTTCTACCTTACAATGTTGTGCATTTTTTCTAATACATGCATCAGTACGTGTATCTACTGCAATGGCATGACTAGCTCCACGACTTAACGATTCGATGGCTAACGCACCTGTCCCCGAAAACAAATCTAGCACCTGCGTCTCAAAAAAGCCTCTACGACTTTGTATAACATTACAAATGCTCTCACGCACTCGATCTTGCGTAGGTCTAGTATCCATACCCTTCGGAGCTTGTATAGTATGCCCTTTGGCTGTCCCTGAAATAATTCTCATATATTTTACTACCTGTACTTGTATATTCTACATGATTTTACTATGGGGTACAATAGATTTTTTATGAAATCTTCCTCATAGTTTATGATTCATTGCAAACTTCTTGTTTTACATCACGCATCATCAACTGCATGAGTACTTCTGCGGGAGGAACTTGATGATATAACACCTCATACAGAGCATTGGTGATAGGCATATCGATTCCCTTTGCCTTAGCCAAATCATAAATGATTCGAACTGCAAAAAATCCTTCCACCACCATTTGAGAGTGGTTGATAATGTCTTCCATAGTCTCTCCATCGGCTAACTTTTGACCAGCTCGACGATTTCGACTATGAGGACTCATACACGTTGCAATTAAATCCCCCATACCTGAAAGCCCTGCATAGGTTTCCGCTTTCGCACCCATAGCAACGCCAAATTTCGTCATTTCATGAAGACCACGAGTTAATAAGGCTGCTAATAGATTATCTCCTAATTGCATACCGTATGCAATCCCCGCTGCTAAAGCAATGATATTTTTCGTAGCTCCCCCAAGTTCAACACCGATGACATCAGTGTTGCCATATACCCGAAAACTAGGTCCACCTAGGGCTTTTTGTAAAGTGCAAATAGCCTCTTCGCTTTGGCTTGCTACAACTGTGGCAGCTGGCAAATTGCGTCCTACCTCTTCCGCATGATTAGGACCCGATAAGATAGCCGTTGCTTTCACTAAGTTTTGAACTTCTTCTTCAATGACCAAAGATAATCGCTTTTCACTATCCTTTTCCAATCCTTTAGAGCAACCCACGATAATCATAGATGCTTGTAAATACTGTTTCAACTCTTGTAACGTACTTCGTACATAACTGGATGGCGTCACTAATAACACCACTTCGGAATCTGCCAAAGTAGCATCATAAGAATGCTGAAACTCTAGTGAACTAGGTAATACTACTTCTGGCAAGTATGGATTAATCCGATATTCACGCAAGTAATTCGCTTTTTCTTCCGTACGACAATACATGGTCACTTGGTGACCTGCCTCTATCCCTTTCAGAGCTAATGCAGTACCCCAACTACCAGATCCAATAACTGCAATTTTCATAATTACTTATCCTTTGTAATACGTTTGACAGCCAATTCTTTTCCTTGTAAAAGGCGCATAATATTTTCTCTATGCCGGAATACGACAAACAATGCCGCTATTGTGCCAAAGATAATATATGGCAATGGTTCAGACAAACAATACATCACGATAGGTACTAACGTAGCTGCTACGATAGACCCCAAGGATACATAGGATGTGAACTTCACGATGATAGCCCATACAGCAAAGCAAATGAGCGCTGCTATGGGTGATAATGCAATGAGTACACCCAATCCTGTAGCAACCCCTCTACCGCCGGAAAAGCCAAGAAATATAGACCAATTATGGCCAATCATAGCACATAATCCACCTACAATCATCCATTCTGGATTTGGTGAAAACAAGAGGACACCAATAGCTCCTTTTCCTGCATCCCCTAAGAACACAGGTAAAGCAGCTTTCATACCCAATACTCGATAGGTGTTGGTAGCACCAATGTTTTTACTACCGTATTGGCGCACATCGGTATGAAAAAACAGCTTTCCAATAATTAATCCCGTTGGAATCGACCCTACTATATAAGCCACCAAAATTAATATTCCAATTTCTATCGTTATCATTCTTCATCAGTTCCCTTCTTACCACGAAGTACTAATCGAATTGGAGTGCCCTCAAAACCAAAAGATTCTCGAAGACGATTCTCCAAGAAACGCATATAGGAGAAATGAATTAATTCTGGTTCATTCACAAATAAAATGAAAGTAGGCGGTTTTACACTTGCCTGTGTCATATAGTAAATTTTTGGAATCCGTCCACCACGAGATGGTACTGGGTTGACTGTTTGTGCATCCGATAATAGTTGGTTTAATACGCTTGTAGAAATACGCATATGTTGTTGCTCAGATACATATTTAATTAATTCTGCTAAGCGATGAACACGTTGTTTCGTTAAAGCGGACGCAAACAAGATAGGCGCATACCGTAAGAAAGCCATTTCATCATAAATATCTTCTGTGAATCGTAATGTAGTTTTGTCATCTTTTTCAATCAAGTCCCATTTATTCACAACGATGACTAAACCTTTACCAGATTCATGGGCATAACCAACGATTTTTTTATCTTGTTCTGTAACTCCATCGGTAGCATCCAATACTAGTACTACAATGTCAGAACGATCAATAGCACGAAGAGAACGAACAATACTGTAACGTTCTACTGGAGCATCAATGCGAGATTTACGGCGCATCCCAGCTGTATCGATTAGCACAAAATCCTGTCCATCATGACTCCAATGTGTATCAATAGAATCACGAGTAGTTCCTGCTACATCACTGACGATAACACGCTCTTGTCCTAACAAAGCATTTGTCAAAGATGATTTACCCACATTAGGACGACCAATCAAGGCTACATGGATGGTATCTTCATCTTCTTCACTAGCACTTTGTGGTGGGAAATATTTCACCACATCATCTAGTAAATCACCTAAGTTCATTAAGTTTTTTGCAGATATACCGATTGGGTCACCTATACCTAAATTATAGAACTCATAAATATTGGCCTCTTGGTTTACACTATCGATTTTGTTGACCACAAGAATCACCGGCTTACCGCTAGCGCGCAATAAATTCGCTACTTCTTCATCAGCAATGGTAATACCTTGCTTACCATCTACTACGAATAAGATAACATCAGCTTCTTCAATGGCTAATTGCGCTTGAAAACGCATCATCTTAGGAATTTCATGACTTTCCGCAGTGATGAACTCAATCCCACCAGTATCGATCATAGTAAATTCTCGTTGTAACCACTCCGCATCGAAATAAATTCTATCTCGAGTGACTCCTGGAATATCTTCTACAATAGAAATCCGCTTATTCACAATGGCATTAAATAATGTAGACTTGCCTACATTTGGTCTTCCCACGACCGCAACTAATGGTTTTGACATACTTTCACCTCATATTTCAGCTTCCCTAACGGAAGAGTAAGAACACATAGTTATCAACTTATATTGTAACACATAAACGAACGCAAAAAAAGAACAGCAAGTCCTTTGGACCTACTGTTCTTCTATTATGTAGAAATTATTCAGCTTCTTCTTCAGTTGCTACTGGTTCCATTAACTCAGTTAATTTTAAACCTAATTTCTTTTCGTCTTTGTTGAAAGAAATTACTTCTACTTCTACTTCTTGACCGCGGCTCAAGTAATCTTCTACTTTTGCATTGCGTTGTTTAGTCACTTGAGAGATGTGAAGTAAACCTTGGATGTCATCGTTGATAGCAACGAATGCACCGTATTGAACTGTGCGAACTACTTTACCAGTTACTACATCACCTACATGGATAGTTTCTTCTGCAACGTCCCATGGGCTTTTGGATAATGCTTTTAAAGATAAAGAGATTTTGCTGTTTTCTTCATCAAAGGATTGTAATTTAACGTCGATTTCTTGACCCACTGCTAACACGTCTTCAACGCGTTTAATTTTTTGCCAAGAGATGTCGGAAATGTGAAGTAAACCTTCGATTCCTCCGATATCAACGAATGCGCCATAAGGCATAATTTTGCGAACAGTACCTTTGTAAGTACCGCCAACTTCTACATTAGCTAACGCTTCTTTTAATTTAGCTTGGCGTTCCACTTCAAGTACTTCACGACGGGAAAGAACCAAACGGTTTTTCTTTTCTTCAACTTCAAGTACTTTAGCTTCGAATTCTGTACCTACTAAGTTATCAAGGGATTTCACGAAGTGAATGTCACCTTGGGAAAGTGGAATGAAACCACGTAAAGACTTAACAGTTACGACTAAACCTGCAGGAATTGCATCCACACCTTTACAGATGATTGGTTCATCTTTTTCTTGTGCTTCAATAACATATTGCCAATCTTCATCTTTAGCCAAACGAGTGATAGAAAGATAAATTGGGCTATCTTCTTTGATGTGGTTAAGGATAACAGCTTTGATTTTGTCGCCTTCCTTTAATACATCTTTAGCAGAAGCTGGTGTAGGGTATGCCATTTCTTTTCTCTCTAATTGTGCTTCTGTTTTGTAGCCAAAGGATACATATGCACGTTCGTCGTCGATTTGTACAACTTCCCCTTCAATCACATTACCTTTCTTAAATTCTTCTGCTTGCGCTTCTGATGCTGCAAATAATTCTGCAAAATTTTCCATCGTCTGAATGACCTCCTTAATTATCCAGTCTGGTGTCGATGCACCAGCCGTGACTCCTACTGTTGTGACGTCCTTCAACCACGTCATTTGTATTTCAGTAGCAGTTTCTATGTGATATGTAGTACACCCTACATCACGACATACTTCTGCTAATCTAGTCGTGTTGCCAGAGTTCTTCCCACCTACCACGATCATAAGATCGACTTCTTTCGCCAACGCTACAGCAGAGTTTTGACGTTCCTCAGTAGCCTGACAAATTGTCTTGAAGATCTTTTGATCATTAGATTTTTGTTCTAATATTTTTATTATACTTTGAAACTTAAATTGTGAAAAGGTAGTTTGTACTACAAC
>CAUUIH010000082.1:0-6561 GCA_963545165.1 uncultured Veillonella sp. | reverse complement strand
CATAAAATAATTTCTTTTCCATCGGTAAGTTCTCTTCAAATTCTTCCATTTGTTTAACTTGATATTCTTGCAACAATTTTCTCTTCTCAAATTCGTTCATGAGCTTTTCTCCTTTATTAACTTGTAACGTCAAAGTTTCGTTGTAATATGTGATTTCTTTCACCCTGCTATCATGAAGGCTGAAAAGGATGTTGCTACTTCTATCGTGTATAAACTTCATACTGTTACTCATAATTTCACCTTAAAATAGAATAAAATTTCTTTTCCTATATGTATACATTTTGCTACTATCATACAAGGATTGCTAATCTCATATACTTTCTGAACTATCCACATGCCTAAATCGTATATCTGTCATAACTAATTGTCAAGTGACATTAGCTATTGTATCCTTACTATAACTTATGCATTCGTTATAGTTATAGCATACTTTTTGGTTATTCTACTTCATTATAGGTGCTCTACTAGCTTTTTCTTAACTACATTTGAATCTCATAGTAACCACTACCCAACAACAGTTAATTCACTCATTATATATTATTGCAATACATTGAAGATAATAACAATTTAGATTTTTAACATATTGACGAGTCATCCTATCAATCACATAATTAAATTAATAAATAGTACAGAGCCCCTTTCTTATCAACTAATTTCAAATACAATACTATAGAAAAATATTAGGAGGTGTTAATATGGCCACTTCAAGTATCACTCACAACTTCGTTATACCAAGTCCAGATGGTGTAGAACGTTTTGTTACAGCGTTAGATAAAACTGAACAGGACCGTATACCAAACCAAGTACTTCCCGGACGACAATTAACTGATTCTAAAGAAATCTTAACTTTAATGTCTAAAAGGGGCTTAATCATTAACTCCAATTAGCACTTTTAAAATAAATGCGTATTTACTACTTTTATTTAAATCTGTTTTTTCATTCTCTTATTATACTCAAAAACGTCACATACTTTCACCCTATAACAAACTATGAAAGTACATGACGTTTCTACTAAATATTTAATTGTCTAATGCCTTACTACCCAAAGTCCCTTAACTTTCAGATTAATGTGTACCTTTAGAATCATTACGACGGCAAATGCCTGCAAAGATAGATCCTGTAAAGTTATGGATAATAGAGAACACGGCGCCTGCTACGGCTGCTTGTGGTGTAAAGTGTTTCAACGCCAAACTAGCTGCCAAGGCAGAGTTTTGCATAGCCACTTCAATTTGCATAGCACGGCGGTCTGGTACATTGGAACCAAATAGACGGCAAATGAAATAGGTCACCACATAACCGCTCACGTTTTGCACCAAGCACGCCAAGAAAATCATCACTCCATGGGCCAAGATATTATCACGGCTCACCGCAGTAACCCCAGCTAGGATAATCAATACAGCTACGGCGCCTACTGTTGGCAATACTTCTTTCACAGGTTCGATGCGAGAACCGATGAAATAATTCACAATAATTCCCAATGCAATTGGTACAGCAATGATTTTCACGATGGACATGAACATTGGCCAGAAGGCAATATCTACTGTTTGTCCCGCATATAAGACGATGAAGATTGGCGTTAACACTGGCGCTAATAAAGTGGATACTGTTGTGGCAGATACGGACAACGGCACATTACCATTCGCCAAGAATGTCATGACATTGGATGCCGTACCGCCTGGTGCAGCCCCTAATAAGATAAAGCCCAAGGCGATTTCAGGTGGGAATCCAAATAAGGTGCCCACTAACCAACCTGCTAATGGCATCCATAAAAATTGGATGAGTGATACCAAGATCACTTGCCATGGCTGTCTAAATACATCTAAGAATACTTTCCCTGTTAAAGTTAAGCCCATACTGAACATAACTAACTGCAACAAAGGAACTGTTTGTTTCGCTGCTCCCATGAATATTTCTGGCACTAAGAATGCGATAACTGCTACAGCTAATACAATCCATGCTAGGTAATCATTGAACAGACGATTGATACTACGAATAAAATTCATATGTAACCTACTTTCTAAAAAAAATGAGAACTTTACAATTATAGCAAATCTTTTGCTCTAATAAAAGATATTCATCGTAAATTTATAATATATTTGTCCTTGGTTAATTGTATAATGAAATTGAACAATTGAATACAAAAAATCCATAGTGATTTTGTGATATGATTATAGTGCTAAATTACAAGATATCACGAGGTAATCACTATGGACTATACTAATCATAACACAGAAACACGGACAAATAAACATCTATCGTTAAAAGAGCGATTTTACATCGAAAGACGTCTGCGACTAGGAGCATCAATATCTTCTATTGCTGCTGATCTAAAGCGATCTAGAACGACTATTTATTATGAAATAAAGCGTGGTACGGTTGACCAGATAAAAAAAGATAAACTAGTCAGCCTATATTTTGCCGAAACAGGACAACTGGCATATGAAAAAAGCAGAACAGGATCATTTTCTCGCCTGAAAATTAATAATGCTGGTCCGTTTATAGAGTGGGCAAAAGATAAGATTCAAGGACCTTCAAAATGGTCTATAGACGCTTGTGTAGGTGTAGCTCGTAAAGAGAAGCTATTCACTTCAGATATGATGGTCTGCACAAAAACCTTGTATAACTACGTGCATGAAGACCTTTTTCTGCCTACCCTTGACTTTCCTTGTATAGTCAAAAGAAAACGATCCAAGTATATACAACGTACTCGTAAACGTAATCTTGGGTTAAGCATTGATGAGCGTAACCCAGCAGTAGATGAACGTACGGAATTTGGGCACTGGGAAGTGGATACGATTCGAGGGAAAAAAGGAAAACAAGAACCTGTGCTTGTGACATTAGCTGAAAGAAAAACACGCTTTAACATTCAACTGCTAGCAGATAGTGCTTCTGCTAATGACGTAACAAAAGCAATTGCTACATGGTTAGATACTATGGTAATGGGTTCAGTAAAGAGTATCACCTCAGATAACGGTAGTGAGTTTGCTAATCTTACAGAAGGTTGTAGAGTCATCTGTCCAGTCTACTTTGCCCATCCTAATTCACCTTGGCAAAGAGGTACAAATGAACGTCATAATGGATTGTTAAGACGATTTATACCAAAAGGTAAAGCTTTGAGTGATCTTTCGATAGAGACTCTTAAAGTTGTGCACAATTGGATAAACCAATTACCAAGAAGGCTTCTTGGATACAAAACACCAGAGGAAATGTTCATAGATGAAATGTCAAAGCTAGTATGTTAGATCTCTTTTAACTCAGCTAAGTGATGTTAAATTATTTGTAGTAAAAGTGTTCAATTTCCACTTGCAATTTAAGTATATTTGTCCTTATATGTATTACAACCATAAAATATGAGTTGCATTGCTTATTTTTAAATACTCCTAAGATAAAAGTAAATAGAGTGAATTTCTCTGTATCCTCAAAGGATTATAAATCAAAAAGAAACATAAACAACTCAATCTTGTACCCACTATTGGATACCAAGATTGTATATCACTTATGTTTCTTACTTGTGAGACAATTTTATATCAACTGATTGACTAGCTATTTAAAAATGCACTAATCGCGGGATTTTTCATCATCTCTGCTTGTTCTTCTGACGTAATCACTTGTACTTTATCTCGGTCCACATTGACCAAGCACAGGAATCCTAGATGGTCACCTTGGTTCGCCCGAAATTGGTGAGCCATCAACTTAGGGATTTCAATCATATCCCCTTCTTGTACATCTTCCACGGTATCGCCCATTAAACATTGGCCTTTTCCACGGAAAATCATGACCATGTGCGTATGCTCATGGCGCTCCATAGTACTATAACCACCTGGTTGTACCTCAAAATAACGAAACTGGCATGGAATATCCCAAGCTCCATCAAATAGCACTTGTCTTGTCACATCTTTGAAAGGGCTATTATCTTGCTTGTACACCAAGGTGTCTACGCCTTCCCACGTATATTTTTCTTTATCAAATTTACGTATCATCGCATCTCCTACAAAAGGGCTATCATGGAATCATCTATCCAGATAGCCCTTCATCGTATTCTAATAGCATGGTACCTGCCCGCACCAAAATATCTACATCATTCTACTCTTATTTGAATATTTTCTTGATAGCTCCCAAAATACCGCCATGTGTATGCACATAGTCTTTCACAGATTCCACTTCAAAACCTGTTTCGTCGATAGCTGCACGGATAGCTGTTTCCTCAATTTTTGTATGGTCAAAGCGAATACGCACTTCTTTTGTTTTTAAATCTACTGTAGATTCCAATACTCCTGGTAAAGCACGAACAGCACCATTCACAGTATTTTCACAGTTCACGCACATCATACCTGGCACGTGAAATAATTTCGTAGTCACATTACCTGTGCTACCACAACCGCAATCTTTACACATGACTCTTCCTCCTAGTTATTTTGTTTATGACTATTTTTTGCCCCTGCATCTACATCAATAGTTTCTGCTTTAGCAGACTCTTCTTTCGCTACTTTTTTATCACCGCTCACAGCATCTTTAAATTCATTAATACCTTTACCGATGGCCTTACCAATTTCAGGTAATTTTTTAGGTCCAAAGATAACAAGAGCAATAATTAAAATAAGAAATAATTCTTGCGTACCAAAATTAAACATGTGTATCACCTCGTATTTCACATCAACTAGTTTTTATGAGCTGCCTCATCTACATACCATTCCACTGGGTCATGGGTTAACACTGCCCCTGGTAAACAATGGTCTACTCGGTCTTCCCAAGAATATTCTTCATATTCTTTACGTTGACGAAGTACACGAGCTAAGGCCGCCTCTTTGGAAGCACCTACCACCGTAAACCACACAGATTTCGCATTCACTAGCATCGGGAATGTTAATGTCACACGTTCCCATACTTTACCGTCTTTTACAGCCACTACCATACGATCACGTTCATACAGTGCCTCCGATTTAGGGAATAGTGACGCTGTATGTCCATCATCACCTAAGCCTAGTAATACTAGATCTATGGATTCCTTTTCTGTGCGCTTCAAGACCATTTTTACTTCTTGTTCATATTTATCTGCTGCTTCCTCCACGGTACCATTATTCGTTGGTACTGGATAATAATGAGCAGCTCCCATAATGTTTCCAAACAAGCGATCTTTTGCACGGCCAAAATTATTATCTGGATTTGACTGTGGCACAAATCGTTCATCTACCCAAAGGAAGAAAATATGCTCCCAATCGATACGATTTGTATACTCATCAGAGTCTAGTAAAGAAAACAATGCATTGGGTGTAGTTCCTCCAGACACAGCCACCACGCAAGCACCTGTCTCTGCAATACATTCATTCGTATAAGCTAAAAATCGATCGGCCACTGCTTTCGCCACGTCATCTCCAGTAGGAAATGCATGAATTATATCTCTCGCCACGACCAAGATCCTCCTTCTAATAACTCTTCTGCCTCTTTTGGTCCCCCGCTGAAAGCCGGATAGAAGCATAATGGTGTTTCTTCATCATTTCGTTCCCATGCCTCAATCAAAGGCTTAAATAAGCGCCAAGATTTTTCTACCGCATCATTGCGAACAAATAGTGTTTGGTCTCCTAATAAACCATCTAAAATCAATCTTTCATAGGCATCTGGAATGTCTGCTAATTCCTTAGAATTGCTATAGGAAAAATCCATTTCTAGCGTATTAACACTTAATTTCGACCCTGGAGATTTTACCTCTAAGGACAATCCCATGCCTTCATTTGGTTGCATGCGAAGAACCAATACGTTTTGGTTAAAGTCTTTTGCATGGAACGGTTTAAAGATGGAATGCGGAATTGGTTTGAAAGTAATGGCAATTTCACTCGATTTCTTCGGCAATCGTTTCCCTGTGCGCAAGTAGAATGGTACATCACGCCATCTCCAATTATCAATGAACAGTTTCAATGCCACATAGGTTTCTGTCGTAGATGTAGGTGGCACATTTTCTTCCTTGCGATACTCTAAGGCTGGGCGTTCTGTATTACCAGAATCTACATATTGACCACGTACGGCAATATCCCCTAATTTTTGACGATGCAAGCTGCGAATAGAGGAAATCAATTTACCAATTTCATCACGATAATCGTCCGCATTAAAACTAGCCGGTGGTTCCATAGCAATCAAAGATAACACTTGAATCATATGGTTTTGCACCATATCACGTAAAGCGCCTGCTCCATCATAATAGCCTGCACGTTTTTCTACACCTAATTCTTCAGCTACCGTAATTTCTACACGTTCAATATATTTACGATTCCAAAGTGGTTCAAATATAGCATTCGCAAACCGAAGCATCAAAATATTTTGCACCGTTTCTTTTCCTAAATAGTGATCAATCCGATAGGTTTGCTCTTCCGTAATATATTGTTTCAATGATTCATCTAATGCAATGGCACTTTCTAAATCATGTCCAAAGGGTTTCTCAATGATTACACGAGACCAAGAACCTACTTCTTCTAAAAGATTGGCTCCATGTAATTCACGCACGATAGGTTCAAATAACTCTGGTGGCATAGCTAGATAAAATAAGGCATTACCACCTGTACAATGAGC
>CAUUIH010000081.1:0-6568 GCA_963545165.1 uncultured Veillonella sp. | reverse complement strand
ATACTTCTTCCTATCCAAATACAACTGTATATCAACATGAAATGCCTGGTGGACAATACTCTAACTTGCAACAACAAGCAAAAAGTGTTGGCTTGGGAGACCGTTGGGAAGATATTAAATGTGTATACCATGAAGTGAGCATGTTATTTGGGGATATCATTAAAGTAACACCATCCTCTAAAGTCGTAGGGGATATGACATTGTTCATGGTGCAAAATAATTTAACAGAACAAGATATCTATGACAAAGGGGACACATTGGACTTCCCACAATCTGTGGTGGAATTCTTCAAAGGCTACATTGGTACGCCATATTTGGGATTCCCAGAACGTTTACAACAAATCATCTTGAAAGGTGAAAAACCATTGGCTGGTCGTCCTGGTGCTACACTTCCAGAAGTTGATTTTGAATTAGTTCGTAGAGAATTAGCGAAAAAAGGTGCAGGCACTACAGATGAAGATGTGATTGCACACTGCTTATATTCCAAGGTGTTTGCTGATTATAGCACGTTCAAACAAGACTATTCCGATGTGAGTGTATTAGATACACCAACTTTCTTCTTTGGTATGAAACGCGGTGAAAGCATAGAAGTAACTATCGAACAAGGTAAAACATTGGTGATCAAATACATTCAAATGAGTGAAGCTGATGAAGATGGTACACGTCATGTGTTGTTTGAATTAAACGGTCAACCTAGAACGATTAAAGTTCATGACAAACATATTAAAACAACAGGTGTAGTGCGTCATAAAGTGGATCCAACTAAACCTGGTGAAGTAGGTGCTACTTTATCCGGATCTGTGGTGAAAATTGTGGCACAAGTGGGTCAAGCTGTGAAAAAAGGTGATGCCCTTGTAGTGACAGAAGCGATGAAGATGGAAACTACTATTACAGCGCCAGTGTCTGGTGTGGTAGGTGTTATCCATGTTCGTGAAGGTAGCCGTATTGAAAGTGGCGATTGCTTGTTAACTATCGAAGAACAAGCCCATGTAGCTAACTAGGTTATACATGTTATAGTCTATTAGGATTGTAGAAAACAGGAGCAACTCTGTTGCTCCTGTTTATCATATATAGGTAAGAGGTATAAAGTATATATCCATAATCTATTGTTTTATAGCTATGTCACAAAACTGAATAGAAGATACAGAAGAAACAAATACAAGAAATACATACAATATATAAAAGGAGTGATTCTTATGGCATTCGCATTGCCAGAACGGTCCATTAGTAAGGGCCCTAATTTCATTCGAGATGTATTTGAACGTGGTGCAGGGATCCCTGGGTTCATTAGCTTTGGCATAGGCAACCCGGCTGGTGAAGTGGTCCCTGTAGAGGAGATTCAAGCTGCATTCGATCATATTGTACATACGAATCCTTTAGAAATTTTACAATATGGCCCTATGCAAGGAGATGCGAAGTTAGCAGAGCAGACATTGCAACGTCTTGTACATGTTCATCATATGCCGACGGAACATCAACAGTTGTTGTTATCCATTGGGGCAGGGCAAGATTTAGGACTAGTGCCACGTACAGTGTGTGATGCTGGCGATGAAGTGTACATGGATGCGTATACTTTCACAAGTGCCATCAATGCAGTGCGTAGTGTAGGCGCCAAAGCTGTGGGAATCCCTACCGATGGGGATGGTATGATTCCAGAGGCATTGGAAGATGCCGCAAAGTCAGGAAAGGGTAAATATATTTATTTGATTCCTAACTTTCAAAACCCTACAGGGATTACGATGCCCTTAGAACGACGCAAAGCTATTTATGAAGTGGCACGGAAATATGACTTGTTCATCTATGAAGACGATCCATATGGTGAAATTCGCTTCGCTGGTGAACGAGTGCCTACCTTCAAAGAAATGGATACGGACAATCGTGTGCTTTATGCGGGGTCTTACTCTAAAACAATTTCTGCAGGGCTACGGGTTGGTTTTTTGTATGGTCCTAGTGAAGTGATTCAAGCCATTCAAATGATGAAGAATAACTGTGATGGTCAAATGCCGTTAGTGACACAACGTGTAGTGAGTCATTTGCTAGAACATATCGATTATGATGAGCAGATTCAAAAGGTATGCAAGGTATATCAAGAAAAATGCCAAGTTATGCTAGATACATTCCGGGAATTTGGCAGTTCTAAAGTACATCTAACAGAGCCTACTGGGGGGATGTTTGTATGGATGACATTGCCGGATCATGTAGACTGTGATGGTTTCTTTGAAGAGGCGATTGCTCGCAAAGTTGGCATCGTAAAAAGTGGAGCTTTTGCAGCAGATGGAGTTCCCTATGGGCAACATTTCCGTTTAAGCTATACGGTGCCATCTATTGAAGATATCCGTAAAGGGATGCAAATCATTGGAGAACTAACCCGTGAGTATTGTGGGGACTAAGTATTTCCACTGCACATGTATGTGATATAGTTGGATTAGAAGCGCAACATAGATAGAGTAATTGTTATGGTTACGTATGACTATGTTGCGCTTATCTTATATGAAGGTGTTACAAAATTCTTGTATCCTATGATATAATACATATATACCTATAAATAAATAGGATATACATGCTTTCACAGGTGTGAATGGCATAGATATTATGGTAGAGAAAGTTCTTAGGACTTTCAGACATATAGAAAGAAGGTTTATTATGGCATGTGGAGATAACGGCGGTTGCGGCGGTTGCGCATCTTCTAGCGGATGCGGTACGCAACAACCAGTAGATTTAACAGTAAAAACAAATGATAGAAGTCATGTGAAAAAGGTTATCGGCATCGTATCCGGTAAGGGCGGTGTTGGTAAATCCTTAGTCACAAGTTTGATGGCGGTTAGCCAATCCCGTAAGGGCAAGTCGGTAGGGATTCTTGATGGGGATATTACAGGTCCATCCATTCCAAAAGTGTTTGGCTTGAAAGATAAAGTTCGCAGCGATGATGGAAAATTAATGTATCCTATCGTATCTAAAAATGGCGTGAAGGTTATGTCTGTGAACTTATTATTGGATGATGAATCAGATCCAGTTCTTTGGAGAGGTCCTGTAGTAGGGAATGTGGTCAAACAATTCTTCTCCGATACGGTATGGGGCGATGTAGATTATTTATTTGTAGACATGCCTCCTGGAACCGGCGATGTAGCGATGACAGTGTTCCAATCCTTGCCATTGGATGGCATTATTGTGGTCACATCTCCGCAAGATTTAGTATCCATGATTGTGGAAAAAGCAGTAAAAATGGCGGATATGATGCAAGTGCCTATCATTGGCGTGGTGGAAAATTTTGCGTACTTCCACTGCCCAGATAATGGAAAAGATTATAAAATCTTTGGTGAAAGTCACATTGATGAAGTGTTGAAAAAATACAATTTACTCTTACTAGGTCGATTACCAATTGATCCTAAAGTAGCAGAGTTGTGCGACGCTGGCGAAATTGAAACGATTACAACAACAAATTTAGAATCAGTAGGCTTACCAGAGTAAGCGTGGACAATACCATAGTGTACGTTGTACCTATGGTATTTTTCATAGGAGGAACTATGTGTGAACAGAATGAAGTAACAGCTATGTATGCTGACTTTTTTGAGTATATTGAAAGCGCTACCTCACCGTATCATACGGTGGAGGAGTCCTATGGTCGACTAGAAGAACAAGGCTTTACGCCTCTATCCATGGACGAAGAATGGAATTTGGTTTCAGGGGATTATGTCATTGATGTATATGGTACTACGTTAGTGGCATTCCATATTGGAGAAAATCCAAGAGAGACATTACGTATTGCCTCTGCCCATACAGACTTTCCAGGGTTCCGGGTGAAACCCAATGCGATGATTACGGACAAAGGGTATGGCAAGCTTAATGTAGAAAGTTATGGTGGATTAATTCAATATACTTGGTTTGATCGACCTCTTTCATTATCTGGTGTGGTCGTTGCCAAAGGGAAAGACTCCCTAGAGCTAGATACACATTATGTAGACTTTGCTCGACCAGTGGCAACAATCCCTAGCTTAGCCATTCATATGAATCGCACCGTCAATGAAAAGGCAGTGTTTAACAAGCAAAAAGAGATGTTACCACTTATTTTGATGCGCGGTCTTGGCACAGACTATGAAGATGATAAGACCTTATTAAAAGACTTATTAGCGGAAGAAATTGGCTGTGAGCCGGCAGATATTTTATCCTATGAGTTGACTGTGTATAATATGGATACGGTGGAAACCGTTGGTTTTGATGCAGAATATATCAGTGCACCACGATTAGATAATCTCACATCCTGTTATGCTTGCTTACAAGGTATTATAAGTGCCAAAGAACAACAGGCAACAGGAATTCGTATGGCATTCCTATTTGACCACGAAGAGGTGGGGAGTCGTACAAAACAAGGGGGCGCCTCCTTGTTATTGCCAAATATAGTGCGCCGTGTGTACCGTGCCTTAGGCCTTTCAGAGGAAGCCTGTGATACAGATATTGCAAAAGGTTTCATGATTTCTTCTGATGTGGCTCATGGATATCATCCTAATTATGGTGAGAAAAATGATATTACGAACTATCCTACATTAAATGGCGGTGTAGTTTTAAAAATAGCTAGTTCCCAATCCTATGCAGGTGATGCAGTAGCACAAGCCATTGTGACAGATTTATGTGAAACACATGGTATTAAGCATCAAATTTATGTGAATCGCTCGGATATTCCAGGTGGTTCTACAGTGGGATCTATTTCTTCAGCACAATTGGTGATGCGGACTATGGATGTAGGCTTACCACTGTTAGCGATGCATTCTGCACGTGAGTTGATGGGTACGTATGACCAAATCGAGTTAAATCGTTTGTTAACAGTATTTTTAGGGGAGGTATAACATGGTTTCTATGATGGCAATTTTTGTAGCCTTAGTATTGAATCGGATTTCAACACCCTTTCAACGTATGTTTTATGAACGAACCACAGTGAAAGAACAACAAAAAGAAGAAGTCACGAAAGCCTTACAATTGTTGGGTATGATTGTGATTGCGGTGTATGGTGTGACTGGAAATATTTCACTATTAGGTATTGATGGGGTCACCATTGTACAAACTGTTCTTGCCATTGCCTTAGGTATTGGAGTTGTGCAAGTGTTTGAAATCGTGTCGGTGTCTCATTTACGCCCTCTAGTAGAAGGACAAGAAGCACCTAAAAATGTATATGACCGCTGGATTTGGGATACGATTTTTATCGTAGGTGTATTATCTGCACATGTACGGTATGGCTTAGAGTTTTCCTACATAGCGCTTGCATGGCTATTGTATATCCTCATTCCTTATGGAGTAACACGATACAATATGAATCGTGGGATTGAATTTAGTATTGGAAAGAAAGCCTATAAGTGGGGCGCTGTGATTTGGATTTTTGCAGGCCTTATCCACTTATTTGTATTATGATTCTCACTGAGAACGTGATATAATAAGCTGGTATTATGACAAATTGTTATACATACAACAACGGTTAGAACTAGTTTACTAGGGATGTCCGTTGTAAGTTTACTAGATAGAAAAGAGGTATTATGAAGTTAGATACAGTCTATGCAGGCTTTCGTGTAGAGCGAATTGAACCTGTTCAAGAGGTGAATGGCACAGCTTATATGCTACAGCATGAGCAATCTGGTGCGCGTTTGTTATACATTGATACAGAAGATACAAATAAAGTATTTCATGTGGCATTCCGCACGCCACCGCATGACAGCACTGGGGTAGCTCATATTTTAGAACATTCTGTGTTGTGTGGATCCCGTAAATTCCCTTTAAAAGAGCCCTTTGTTGAACTTGTAAAAGGCTCTTTAAACACCTTCTTAAATGCTATGACATACTCTGATAAAACAGTGTATCCAGTGGCAAGTAAAAATGATGCAGACTTTCACAATTTGATGGATGTCTATTTAGATGCCGTATTCTATCCTCGTGTAGCTAAGGATCCGATGATCGTGATGCAAGAGGGATGGCATTATGAATTGGAATCTCCCGAAGAACCATTGACATACAAAGGCGTTGTGTATAACGAGATGAAAGGAGTTTACTCCTCACCTGATTCTCAATTAGATCATCATAAAATGGCGTTGCTATATCCTGATACTACCTATGGACATGATTCTGGAGGATATCCTGACAATATTACAGACTTGACGTATGAAAATTTTAAAGCTTTCTATGATTCCTATTACCATCCGTCTAATAGCTATATCTATTTGTATGGAGATATGAATATTGAAGAAACCTTAGCATTCATCGATGAGGAATATTTGTCAAACTTCCATGCCATTGATGTAGATTCCAGCATTGCTATGCAAGATCCTCTATCTGAACCAGTGGTAGCATCTTTCCCATATGGCATTGGTAATGATGAAAGTGAAAAAGGCAAAGCCATTCATTCCTTAACCTATGTATTCCCAGAAATGTCATTTACGCAAAGCTTAGCCTTTGAAGTGTTGAATCATGCTTTATTTACATCTGGCTCAGCACCGTTGAAAGAAGCCTTAGTAAAAGCCAATATTGGTAGTGATGTAAACGGTTCCTACATGGATGGCATTCGTCAGCCATTGTTTGAAATTAGTGT
>CAUUIH010000080.1:0-6602 GCA_963545165.1 uncultured Veillonella sp. | reverse complement strand
ATTACTGTGAAAAACTTTAAAAGTTTAATTGAGCAGGGATATTACAATAATTTAACCTTTCACCGTGTTATCGATGGATTCATGATCCAAGGTGGGGATAATAAGAAAGGTGGTCCTGGCTATACGATTCCTGATGAAGTAAGCAATGATTTGCACTTTAATAAAATGGGCATCTTGGCGATGGCTAATGCAGGTCCTAATACAGGAAATGCCCAGTTCTTTATTACAGTGGCACCAACTCCTTGGTTAGATAATAAACATACCATCTTTGGAGTGGTTGTGCAGGGCATGGATGTAGTGGAAGCGATCAGTCGTGTGCCACGAGATAAGCGCGATGCTCCGAAAGAACCAGTGGTGATTCAGTCTGTTGACTTAGCACCAATCCCGGCTGGTGAATAAGATGGAAGAAAAGTTTTATACCTATATGGTGCGCTGTGCTGACGGGTCCCTTTATACGGGGTGGACCACGGATTTAGATAAACGCATACGAGCCCATAATGGTGAAATTAAAGGGGGCGCCAAGTATACACGAGGCCGAAGACCGGTAACGTTGGTATGGAGTACGGCTTTCAGTAGAAAGCAAGATGCTCAATCTATGGAACAGCAAGTCAAGCGCATGGAACGGTCTCAAAAAGATGCTCTTATTGCAGCAAATTGTGATATAATAAAATGATACAGATAGTGCGTGAATATGAGAGGAGGAAGGCTAATGAAACGAGTCATTGTGTCTGTGAAAAGTACGCAACGTGATGCGGATGGTGAAGATACGGTGGTGGAATTAGTATCCTCTGGTAAATATTATGAAACAGCTTTGGCGAAACACATCATTTATGATGAAAGTGAAGTCACTGGTTTAGGAAATACGAAAACGACCATTAAAGCCTATAAGGATTCGGTAGTACTCTTGCGAACTGGTGAATTTTCTATGCGCCATGAGTATCAACTGGGGAAGACTAACATTGCCAGCTTGGAAACGCCATATGGGGCGGTAGAACTAGCGATGCTGACCCATGAATTAGATATAGATTTGAAAGATGGCAAGGGCCATATTTGTTTAGGATATGATATCTCTGTTGGTGGTGAATGGCAATTTTACAATCAACTATATGTAGAGATTCGGGAGGATGTACATTATGGACATGAAAGAAGTTTTGAAAGCAGCCATTAAGGATGCTTTGCAGATAGCTCTGGAACAAGGAGAATTACCAGAAGGTACCTATCCAGAGGCGCATTTGGAAGTGCCACCGCAGAAAGAATTTGGCGATTTTTCCACGAATATTGCCATGCAATCTGCCCGTGTGGCAAAATCCAATCCACGAGCGATTGCTGAGATCATCATTTCCCATATGAACTATGATTGGTTAACGCGTGCTGAAGTAGCAGGTGCTGGATTCATCAATTTCTTCTTAGCATCGGATGTGATTTACGATACTTTAAAAAATATATTAACAGCAGGGGAAACATATGGTAGTGCCCCACTTCGTGAAGAAGATACGGTGCAAATCGAGTATGTCAGTGCCAACCCAACAGGCTTGTTACATGTAGGCCATGGCCGTGGTGCTGCGTATGGCAGTGCGTTGGTGAATTTGATGCGTGCAGCAGGATATAATGTGTTTGCTGAATATTATATTAATGATGCAGGTAAGCAAATCGATAACTTAGCGGCCTCTGTGAATGCTCGTTATTTAGAATTATTAGATATGAAACATGAGTTCCCTGAGTCTGGCTATCGTGGTCAAGATGTTATCGATACGGCACAAGAATTGATTAACTGGAGAGGCGATTTCTTCGCAGTGCTTCCAGAAGAAGAACGTGTTCCATTCTTTAAAGAATTTGCATTAACAGAAAAGTTAAATGGTTTGCGCAAAACATTGCGTAATTTCCGTGTTGGATTTGACCGTTGGTTTAGTGAACGTAGTTTGCATAAAAGCGGTGAAATTCGTGCGTTGGTAAATCAGTTATTAGAATCTGGCGGAATGTATGAAAAAGATGGTGCCTACTGGTTGGCATCTATGCAATATGGAGATGATAAAGATCGCGTTGTTATCCGGGATAATGGAGAACCAACATACTTAGCCGCAGATATTGCATACCATAAAGATAAATACGAACGTGGCTACAAGCAATTAATTAACATTTGGGGTGCTGACCACCATGGTTATATTGCCCGTGTGAAAGCAGCTATGGAAGCGCTTGGATTTAATCCAGATAAACTAGAAGTTCTGTTATTACAAATGGTATTCTTATACCGTGATGGAGAACTAGTAAAAATGTCTAAACGTACTGGTGAAACAATTACGTTGGATGAATTGATTGAAGATGTAGGGGTGGATGCAGCAAGATACTTCTTCTTGATGCGTTCCTTAGATAGTCAATTGGACTTCGATATCAATTTGGCATCCTCTAAATCTAACGACAATCCAGTGTACTATATCCAATATGCGCATGCTCGTATTCACAGTATTTTTGGACAAGTGAAAGAAGCCGGTATCGCCTATGGTGATTGGGCTAATACATCTTTCACAGCATTGCAAAGTGAACAAGAAGTGGAATTGATTAAAAAATTAGCAGCCTACCCAGAAGAAATTCAATTGTCTGCTAATAATAAAGCGCCGCATCGTATCGCTAAATATTTGTACGATCTAGCAAGTCTATTCCATTCCTTCTATAAACAAGGTCGTATCATGGGCGTTGATCCAGAATTACAACAAGCTCGATTAGGCTTAATTACGGCAACAGCACATGTATTACAACATGGTCTTGGTATCTTAGGTATTTCCGCTCCTGAAAAAATGTAATCAGAAGCATATAATTATTAGGGAGGCATCATGTCAACAAAGTATATTTTCGTAACAGGTGGCGTCGTATCATCATTAGGTAAAGGCATTACTGCAGCATCCTTGGGACGTTTGTTGAAAAACCGTGGATATAAGGTGACAATTCAAAAATTTGATCCATATATCAATATTGACCCAGGCACAATGAGTCCCTATCAACATGGTGAAGTGTTCGTCACTGACGACGGTGCAGAAACTGACTTGGATTTAGGTCACTATGAACGTTTCATCGATATTAACTTAGGTAAAACATCCAATATTACAGCTGGTAAAGTGTATTGGTCTGTGATCAATAAAGAACGTAAAGGTGAATATCTTGGCTCTACTGTACAAGTTATCCCTCATATTACGAATGAAATTAAAAATGCTGTGTTCCGCGTAGGTAAAGAAGATAATGCCGATGTGGTTATCACAGAAATCGGTGGTACTGTAGGGGATATTGAAAGCTTACCGTTCTTAGAAGCCATCCGCCAAGTGAAAAAAGAAGTAAATCGTGATGATGTGTTATACATTCACGTAACATTGGTGCCATATATCAGTGCAGCTGGTGAGTTGAAAACAAAACCAACACAACATAGTGTAAAAGAACTTCGTGGCATTGGTATTCAACCAGATATCATCGTATGCCGTACGGAAAAAGAAATTTCCCGTGAAATGAAAGATAAATTGGCTTTATTCTGCGACGTGGATCCAGATGCTATCGTGGAAAATCGCACTTGCAGCACGATCTATGAAGTGCCATTGATGATGCAAGATGAAGGATTAGATAGTATTGTAGTGCGCAAATTGAATCTAGAAGATCGTCCTGCAGATATGACAGAATGGAAAGAAATGGTTCATAAAATCTTGAACCCTAAACAAGAGATTACTATCGCTCTTGTTGGTAAATACGTAGCATTACATGATGCGTACATTTCTGTAGCAGAAGCATTGGGTCATGCAGGTATCGTTGAAGATACTAAAGTAAACATTAAATGGGTTGACTCTGAAGCGGTAGAAGCAGAAGGTACTGATTTAGCGGAAGTATACAAAGACGTGGACGGTATCTTGGTGCCAGGCGGTTTTGGTTGCCGTGGCGTAGAAGGTAAAATTGCTACTATCCAATATGCTCGTGAGCACAAAGTGCCGTTCCTTGGTATTTGCTTGGGCATGCAAACATCCGTCATGGAATTTGCGCGTTCCGTATTGGATATGAATGGCGCTACTTCCACAGAGTTTGATGAAAGCTGCCAGTTTCCTGTGATTGACTTAATGGACGACCAAGTAGATGTGGACGAAAAAGGCGGTACAATGCGTCTTGGAGTATACCCATGTAAAACAGTACCTGGTACAAAAGTACATGAAGCATACGGTGAAGATTTGATTTACGAACGCCATCGTCACCGTTGGGAATTCAACAATGCATATCGTCAACAATTGACAGATGCAGGTTTGATTATCTCCGGTACATCCCCTGACAATCGTCTAGTAGAATGTGTTGAAGTCGCAGATCATCCTTGGTTCGTGGGCGTACAATTCCACCCAGAATTGAAATCCCGTCCAAACAATGCACATCCATTATTCAAAGGATTTGTGAAAGCAGCCATTGACAATAAAAAATAAGACATAGTCGGTATGTCATGAAGAAAGGACTGCAACAAGAAGAAAATAGATTCTGGTTGCAGTCCTTTTATATGAAGTGTTTGTAACTCCTGTGACACCCTATATCTTAGAAGACTTTTATCGGAATGATAAATATTAGAGAAGTCTGTGAATTTTATACTAGAAGGTGGTGATGATATGGTATTGCAAAATAAATTGGGCATCACTAATTCTGTGGAATTTGATAAAGAGGAAGAGCGGATTAGTAAGAAGAAAGCTTTAGAGCTATTTGATACTACTGTATTAGAGAAGTATACTGTAGGTTCTTTTGGGCAATTAGCAGCGATACACAGATATTTATTTGAGGATATTTATGACTTTGCAGGTAAAGTTAGAACTGTGAATATGGCAAAAGGCAATTTTAGATTTGCCCCGGTTATGTATTTACAGGCTGCTCTTGAAAGTATAGAGACAATGCTGCAATCTACATTTGATGAGATTGTTGAAAAATATGTAGAGATGAATGTGGCGCATCCTTTCAGGGAAGGCAATGGAAGAAGTACTAGAATCTGGCTAGACCTAATGTTGAAACAAGAGCTACACCTTGTGGTAGACTGGAGCCTAGTAGATAAAGACGATTATTTGCTAGCCATGGAACGAAGCCCTATTAAAGATACTGAAATCAAGAACCTACTAAAAAGTGCCTTAACTAATCGGATAGATGATAGGAAAGTATATATGAAGGGCATTGACTATAGTTATTACTACGAAGGGTATACCGTGTATAAAACAGAAGAGTTGTAGGGTGTTTTGTGGCCTATGACACCTTTACCCCTATTGTTTTTTATTACAAACAATGCTATACTTAAGACGTAAAAAGAAGAGCCGTCAACGTGTGCTGGCGTTAGGCTCATCTTAAGCTAGAAAAAAGGATGAAGCCTAACGTGTAGAGGGTGCGAACCTCTTTCGTTAGGCTTCATCATTAATTATTTGAACAAATCAATGATTTGTACTATTAGTTTTAAAATCAAAATCAATACATTGATTTTTCTGAAAAACTTTTTCATAGTACCACCTCCTCCTATAGAGTAGGAAGAGATAAGCCCAACGCACGTTGAAGACTCTTCTATGATTTCATTATAGCAGAATCTATTCGTATTGTGTATATCCATAAATTAAAAACACATTAGTCTATTGACAAGCGACTTAAAATGCTATAGAATAGTCTTCAGTTATATAAAGCAAATGCGATGAACAGGTATAAAGATATAGTTAGTTGCTTTCAGAGAGCTACTGGTTGGTGTGAAGTAGTAGAACGGTTATATTGAAACTCCCCTGTGAGCAGCGATGGTGAAACTAAGTAGTCATCGACGGTAGTTCCGTTATAGCTGTGAGAACCAACTAGGGTGGGACCGTGTTATTACAATGATAATGCCCCTTGATGTGCACTGCGCATTGAGGGGCTTTTTTGTATCATAGGTTGATCAGTGTTTCTTACATTTTACGATGAAAGCTGTATAAGGCATACAGTATAAGTAGACTCTATTAGAATGTTCTGATAGTTTTAAGCATAGCTTACTAGCAGTATAATATGCGGTGATTGTGACAAACAATCGCACTAGATAGAGACAGAATCTGTGATGTAGTACTAGTTTATACATCATGTAAAATGTAAATTTCCTATGAAACCAATACGCTACAGATAACGCCCCTAGGGATGCATAGTCATCTCTGGGGGCGATTTTTTATTTTAGAAAGAGGAATCATCATGGACAACAGAATTTATTTTTTTGATACTACACTACGTGATGGGGAGCAAACACCAGGTGTATCCCTTCAAACACCAGAAAAAGTAGAAATTGCACAATCTCTTGTACGCCTTGGATTAGATGTTATCGAAGCAGGCTTCCCAGCTGCATCGGAAGGCGATTTTGAAGCAGTATCTACCATTGCAAAAGAAGTGCGTGGATGTACCATCGCAGCGCTTGCTCGATCCAATGAAAATGACGTGACAAAAGCAGCAGAAGCACTAGTGGGGGCAGAGCGTAGCCGTCTACATGTGTTTATTGCGACTAGCGATATTCATCTAGAATATAAATTGAAAAAGACTCGTGAAGAAGTACTAGACATTGTGAAACATATCCTTGAGTTTGCGAAAGGTAAATTCGATGAAATCGAGTTCTC
>CAUUIH010000079.1:0-6909 GCA_963545165.1 uncultured Veillonella sp. | reverse complement strand
GTTTCCGCTAAGAGAATTAAATGCTTTAATCGTTCGTACGTCTTGCCCTCCGGTCGGTCGAATCGACTTCCTTCAGTGACATACACTTCGCAACCCAAAATTGGTTTGATGCCTTGTGCCATGGCTTCTTTATAAAAATAAATGGCTCCATACATATTGCCGTGGTCCGTTAATGCAAGGGCAGGCATGTTGAGTTCTTTCGCACGACTCACCATTTGTGGTAATCGACTAATGCCATCAATGAGGCTATATTCACTATGACTATGTAGATGTACAAATGGTCTCATGGGCCCTCCTCAGTAACGTAACACGATATGCTTTCATTCTTTTTATTATATCATAGATTGCCCGTTTCAGTGTACCGTGAAAGCCTTTACCCCCGTCAATCAACGGATACTGACAAACTTAAAACGCCTATGTAATCTGCATATCAAACTACATAGGCATGTTTTTATTTAACTAAACTCTAATTCTTGATACATCAATGCTAGGCAAATTTACTTATGCATAATATGCCCGCATCTCTGCTTTTATTTCTACCCAATTTGGCAACACATCACTCATGACCTTGTAAAAACGTGACGAATGGTTCGGCTCTATAAAGTGCGCAAATTCATGGACCATCACATAGTGGGCAAACTCCGTAGGACCCAGGAGCAACCTTGTATTCATAGTAATGGATTCTTTCATAGGCATACAAGAACCCCAACGGCTTGTCATGTACCGCAATCGCAAGGTCGGTGTTGGCACAGTGTATCCAGCCTGCTGAAACTCATCATACACTCGTTGTGCTAGTGCCTCCATAAAGTCATGACCTATGGCTTTCCAAAAGTTAAGCCACATCCGTTCTACTTTGCTAGCATCTATGACCTCGTGGTCACTTGGATATCGTACTAGCAAAGTATCGTTTGCTAATGTTACTGCATAAAGAGATGAGTTTCCTCGCAATAGTCTATCTTGTGATGTTGTCCCTTTTGACGAACAATCTTGCAATGGCTTGTTTTGTAATGGATTGCCACTTACTACACTGTCCTCTAATGGACTACTTTGTAATAGCGTTTCCAAATCAACAGACACAGTATTTTGTTTTTCTAACACTACTCGATACATCCGCCCCATCACCATGATATCTGTATCCATGGAAGGTACCATCGGATGCCCGCCTCTATCCTTTCTGTTTTTCAGGGCCTTTTCTATGAAAGCTCGATGACGACAGATGAAGGCTTCAATCATACCTAATGGAACACGAGGAGAGGCAGACACACGCACTACACCGCTGGCTGTGACACGAAGATTCAGGTTCTTCACTCGTTTTCTATGCAGTTCATATGTGATGCTACCATCTGGTAGCGTGCGAATCTCTTTCATCCTATCTCCTATATCATCAATACTGTGTTACTCATGTATCTATTATAGGCTTTCACTCCTATAAAATACAATGCCCACATCACTCATAAACGGATCTAAATCTATATTACAAAGTATATTTGACATCTTATTTTTTGTATGTTAGTATTTGAACATAAAAGTATATCGAAAAGCGAGAACCTGTGAGTGTGGTGATTCCCACCAGCGATGTATATAGTACATCGAAAAGCGAGAACCTGTGAGAGCGGTGATTCCCACCGATGGTGTATATATGGTACACCAAGAAGCGAGAACCTGTGAGTGTGGTGATTCCCACCAGCGATGTATGTTTGGTACATCGAAAAGCGAGAACCTGTGAGTGTGGTGATTCCCACCAGCGATATACTTATTTATATTTACAATGCCGAGCCTCGTCTCGGCTTTTTTCATAGGAGAAAGTTGATGGAACGAGAGCCAAGATTTATAGTTTATACAGTATGTGAAGAATATAATGCATTATTATCTAAAGGTGATACACAAGTTAGGCAATCAACAGCTGATAAAAAAAACTCGCCCATTTGCTGGGGTATTATTTACATTTGAGAATAGGAACTATTTTGCTCCTTTGACATCACCAAAACCTAAACATCTTACTATGAAAAATAGCAAATGTATATATAAATTAGATGAAGGTCATCGTGGAATTATAGACTTTTGCAAAATGATTCCTGTACCAGACTCACAATTAGAGAAAATAGACTTTTCCGAAAGAAAAAAAACACATCCTCATAACTATAGCTTATTGCGAAATCAGTTAAGGTTAGTAAATAACAATCGTGAAATTATTAGAAAAAAAGCCAAAAAGTTTTACGAGGACTACTTTTTAAATAAAATAAGTAAAGAAATAAAAGAAAATTGTGTCAACTTTCCAAGAGCTAACAAAATTCACGATCGCTGGATAGAACGAGAAAACATTTACAAAAAAGATAAATCTAAAGACTTTAGTAGATAAAAAACTCTCACTTAGTACAGCAATAAAAATCTAATAAAATATCCCTACATCACAAAAAGCACAGAAGTTACCCTCTGTGCTTTTTATATATTTTATGAAAAAATCTGCTATAATAAACATGTCACTATCACCCAATCCGTGACAGGAAGGAGGTGTTATCATTGCTTAATTTTTTAATCTTGTTGTTTGTTACTATCATGGCGAATGTAATTAGCTACTACATTTGCAAATGGCTAGATAGTAACAATAAATAGTGACTAGCCAAAGTCGTTACTTTTAGGCGACAAAGAAAAAGCACAGGGCGGCAACCCTGTGCTTTTTTTGGTGTTATCAATGCTAGATAATCCTTGTTGTTTTAGCTACTGTTATTATATCACAATTACCTTACAAACTCCAGCCTTGTTTCATTTTTCCTCTACCTGCTACCTCTCAGATAGATAATCTTTATAGTCTTGCATATACTTTCCATGTACCGTTTCTCTATTTTGAAAAATAGAAGACAAGTCTTTCAATGGAATATCCATAAAGCATATGCAATTATTTTGCTGCTTTCGCCGCTTTCGCGCGAGCAGAACGATCCAAGATAGCTTTACGCATACGGATGTTTTCTGGTGTTACTTCTACCAATTCGTCATCATTGATCCACTCTAAAGCTTGTTCCAAGCTAAAGATGCGTGGAGGTGTCAAACGAACTGCTTCATCAGAGGAGCTAGAACGCATGTTTGTGACATGTTTCTTTTTATTAGGGTTTACGTCCATGTCGTTTTCACGAGCATTTTCGCCGATAACTTGACCTGTGTATACTGGCACGTTAGCACCCAAGAATAAAGTACCACGGTCTTGTACAGAGTTCAAGCCATATGGTGTTGTTTCGCCGTCTTCAAAAGCTACCAAAGCACCGCGTGTACGGCCTGGAATATCTCCTTTGTATGGAGCATAGCCATGGAATACATGGTTCATAATACCATTACCTTTTGTAGCTGTTAAGAATTGCGCACGGAAACCAATCAAACCACGAGCAGGTACTACGAATTCCATACGTAGGTAGCCAGCTAGTTCTACCATGTTGATCAACTCCGCTTTACGAACGCCCAAGTTTTCCATAACTGCGCCCATAAATTCTTGCGGTACGTCAATTGTTAAATGCTCCAATGGTTCACATTTTTGACCATTGATGTCTTTGAAAATTACACGAGGTTTACCTACTTGTAATTCATAGCCTTCACGACGCATCGTTTCGATTAATACCGCTAAATGCAATTCGCCACGGCCAGATACTTTGAAAGAGTCTGGAGAATCTGTTTCTTCTACACGCATGGATACGTTAGTTTCTACTTCTTTGAACAAACGGTCACGTAAATGACGGCTTGTTACATAGTCCCCTTCACGGCCTGCAAATGGAGAGTTATTTACGGAGAACATCATAGATAATGTTGGCTCATCAATGGAGATGGTTGGTAGTGCTTCTGGATTTTCTGCATCCGCTACTGTTTCGCCGATGTTGATATCGTCAATACCTACGAAAGCGATGATGTCACCCATGCCCGCTTCATCAGTTTCTACACGGTTCAAACCATTGTATGTGTACACACGACCGATTTTGCCTTTACGAGTACTTTCACCATTCATCAATACCACTTGTTGATTTGTTTTCATGCGACCACGAACGATACGACCTACCGCGATTTTACCTACGAAATCATCATAGTCAAGTGTAGTTACCATGAATTGCAATGGACCATCGATATCGCCTTGTGGCGCTGGAATTTCTTTGATCAACACATCGAATAGTGCAGTCATATCTGTGGAATCATCTTCCATGGATGCTTTCGCAATGCCATCACGAGCAGATGCGTATACCACTGGGAAATCCAATTGATCATCGTCTGCTTCTAGTTCCATGAACAATTCTAACACTTCGTCTTCTACTTCGTGAACACGTTGGTCTGGACGGTCAATTTTATTGATAACAACGATTGGTTTCAAACCTTGTTCCAAGGCTTTGCGCAATACGTATTTCGTTTGTGGCATAGGACCTTCAAAGGAATCCACCAATAATAATACGCCGTCAACCATGTTCAATACACGTTCTACTTCACCACCGAAGTCAGCATGGCCCGGTGTGTCAACGATGTTGATTTTTACATCGTTATGCATAACTGCTGTATTTTTGGAAAGAATCGTAATCCCTCTTTCACGTTCTAAGTCGTTAGAGTCCATTACACGTTCAGCAACTTTTTCATTATCACGGAAAATATGGCTTTGTTTAAGCAATGCGTCTACCAACGTTGTTTTACCATGGTCAACGTGGGCGATAATCGCCACATTGCGAAGATTTTCACGAATCATTCTATACTCCTTTATCTACTTATGTAGGGTCTTCCTAATATTTGTACAAATCGTACTACGACAGTCTATTATATACTTTATTTTAGGATTTTACAAGGAAATAGCTATACTTTCATGACAATATCTCTATAGTAGTCAAACATTTGTGGCAATAGATTACTTCACAATATGGCAGCCCCAGCCACTATATTCCCCATCAAATTCATCTGCCAAATCCATAAGATACCAGACAATTTCATCGATATTTTCAAAATCATCTTCTCTGCCTATGACAAGTAGATATGGATATTCCTTATCTATATCCTCATTGTTGCCCTGATTTTCTGATGAAAGTTTTATAAAACTGTCTTCCATCACTTTGGCTAAAAAAGCTTCTCTATTTTCTTCTGTTTTAAAGAGTAGGCAATGTTCGAGTACTCTCGGCACCATACTATCACCATCACTTTTAATATCCTCAATGAGCCTCATATTCATAATACTGTGGTATTCATATCTGTCAGGATACAGTCCCTGAAAATACAGTTCCCAGTCAGGATCATCTACTACTGCCAATGTATAGGCATAGTCAGGGAAGTTTTTTGACATCACCGCAGAAATTTCATCGTAGTACCCCAACTCATTCTTAGTATAGGCAAAAATACGTACCCGCTCATCGCATTTCACAACGCCGGCTAACATGTCTCCATGTTGTTTAACAATCTCTTCTACAGCATCTTCTATAGAATATACATATTCCCCTTCTTCTCTTGTAGGAAACCCGCTGTCATTAGCATTCTTATATAGTATTTGTAAATGTAATCTTTTAGGGTGGTTTGCAGTATATTCAAAATCCCTAAGAGCCAAATTAGTTCGAATCACAGCCGGCAAGTCATAAGCAAATGCATTGCATAGATAAACGCCCCAGTCTTCCTCAATTTCTCCAGTTTCTTGAACGATTACTTTCTCCGTAGCCACATTTGCTCTTTTTTCAATTTCTTCTTTACACTCTTTGACTACTTCCAATGCATCCTTATCCTCAGGATCTAACTCCGCCCACCGCAAGGCATAAGGAATCGCTTTTTCTTCCTCATGAGTTAAATATTGATAGGCATATGCCATACGCATATTCCATTCAGCTTTATCTTTCCCCTCTTCTCTAATAGAATTCAAAATATCTATCGATTTTAATAAGAATTTATCGCCAATAAAACTAGGTGTTCCTTTATCATCATTGCCGACAATCGCAAAGTTTTGATAGGTACGAGCAAACTGATACCATACTTCGTAATCCCGTTCTCCCACAGGGATACTTTCCAACGCTGTCATACATTCCGTATATTGATCTTCATCTGTAAGCTTCTCTATATACGCAAAAAATTCTTCTCTGTTTTCCTTTTGATATTTCATAATGTACTCCTTATGTATCTTATGTTTACAAGTTCTCACATTTTTCAAAAATATATTTGAAAGCATCCTAACATGATTTTCTAAGATCTATAATTCCCCATCAAGCTTTTTCCTAACGTTTATCAAACATTAAAAATACAACGCCACAGATTATAAGTAACAGACCACATATACCTATGAATACTCTGTACCCCTTCTCTCCCCACACTTCAAACATAAAGGCGTGTCTTGCCTTATCTCCGCCTATTGCTTGATACACCCATTTCCAATCTCTTATGGCACCGATTAAAAATAGTAATCCACCTGCTATCAATACATACTGGTAATGTACTGTTAACCATTCAAATATTCCATCCATATCGTTTATCCGCTTCCTCTATCAGGCATTTCTCTAATGATTTCTCTTTTTCACATGCTAAAGATTTTTCACTCAAGCGCCATTCTCTCAACTTTTTAGAAGATTACTTTTTCTTTTTTAACGCCGATTGTAAAAGCTCTCGTATTCTCCTTCAAATACAAACTTTTCAGGGTGAGATTTGATGTAGTTTAGTTCATTTTCTTCACCTTCATAATCGTAAATGAAATCATCGGCTTCATCTAACATCCTAAAAAAATCCTCTCCGTATTTTTCTTCCAACATTTCTAGCATATGGTATCTTTCTTCCCTACCAAAAGATATTGTCCCTCCACAATAGTCTACAACCTTTTGAAAATTACTTGCATATTCGTTCATTCCAAAATGTTTGAAACCTTTTATTGTATCTTCCCAAACTATCCCTGTAGGATTATATAAAAACTGATGATGACCTCCATTA
>CAUUIH010000078.1:0-7030 GCA_963545165.1 uncultured Veillonella sp. | reverse complement strand
CATAGACACCACGAGATTTCATGCCTACTAACCGATTTTCTACGATATCCACGATACCAATACCATTAGCGGCACCGATTTCATTTAATGTTTGTAAAATAGTAAGCGGAGACATGGCTTGACCATTTACCGCCACTGGTACACCTTCTTTGAAGTCGATTGTCACCATAGTTGGTGCATCTGGCGCTTCTTCTGGAGATTTGCTAACTAAATATACATCATTTTTAGGCGCATTCTTAGGGTCTTCTAAATCGCCACCTTCATGGGATAAATGCCATACGTTTTGGTCCATAGAGTATGGGTGTTTTTTAGTAGCTACCACTGGAATATCATGTTTTGCTGCATATTCCATGCAATCTTCCCGGGATTTCAATTCCCATTCACGCCATGGAGCGATGATTTTTGTATTCGGTGAAAGCGCTTTGATAGTTAATTCAAAACGAACTTGGTCATTCCCTTTACCTGTCGCACCATGAGCGATGGCATCTGCCCCTTCTTGTGCAGCAATTTCCACTAATTTTTTAGCAATCAAAGGTCTGGCGAAGGAAGTACCTAATAAATATTTACCTTCGTACACAGCGCCCGCTTTTACAACTGGCCAAATGTAGTCGGATACAAATTCTTCTTGCGCATCGATGATGTATGCTTTCGTAGCACCAGATTTAATGGCTTTTTTCTCTACTGCATCATAATCTTCTGGTTGACCTAAGTTCACGCATACAGCGATAACTTCTGCGCCATAGTTTTCTTTTAACCAAGGAATGATAACAGATGTATCTAAACCGCCGGAGTAAGCTAATACTACTTTGTTAATGTTGCTCATAATTGACCTCTTTCTTTGTGTAAATAACTGCTGTGCAGTACCTTGTTTCTATCTTATGAACGTATTATACATCCATTTGTATAATAATGCAAGTATTTTTTATAAAAATTCTTTTATATATATTTTTATTCTATACGCTGCCATTCCATAGCCATTCCCTATAACCTATTTTCTGACTACCTTTTGAGGATACCTCAATACCTTAATAAAGGAATCCATGTATCAGTTATTTACTAGCCTCACGATAAGCCCTTATACAAAAAAAGTCCTATTGTTGATACACACTAGATGTGATATGATGAACCCATGAAAACACTTTTTAAACTCATCCTTGTGCTTGCTATTGCTGCTGGTGGTTTATATTGGTTCGCTGGGTATACTCCAGAGGACGCTAAGACGACTACGCAACATGTAGCACATACGATAAAAGAACAAACCATTGAGCAAGGGGAAGATCAACTTTCCAGAATCGACCGCATTAAACGTCTCTTTCATTTTAAAGAAGCTGTAGAGGAGGCCATGGATAAACGGGTGCCACCAGAGCATCGCGTTCGCAGCGAAGACATTAGCCCTATTGTAAAACAAGCATTAGTGGCGACGGAAGATAAACGCTTTTATGAACATGGAGCGGTAGATTTCTTTAGCATCGGTCGCGCCTTGTATACGAATACTATAGCTGGGCAAACGGTAGAAGGTGGTAGTACGATTACCCAACAATTGGTAAAAAATTTATTCTTATCCTCCAAGCGCATTATGTCTCGCAAGGTGGAGGAAGTCTTTCTTGCCTATTTAATGGAGCATTATTACAGTAAAGATGAAATTATCACCATGTATTTGAATACCATTTATTATGGCACCGATTACTATGGTATTAAATCCGCCTCTGAAGGATACTTTAACACGGATCCGAAGGACCTTAACTTGAGTCAAGCCGCTGTACTGGCAGGTATTCCACAAGCGCCGTCCTACTTTAACCCGGTCAGCAACATAGATGCTACGAAACAGCGACAACGGACAGTGTTAACCTTAATGGCGCAACAAGGGATGATCTCCTATGCAGACATCGACAAAGCCTATTATAAACGACTGGATGCTCCAAAGAAACAACAGAATTAATACATAAAAATAGAGGAAAGTTGAACAAAACGTATCAACTTTCCTCTTTTTTATTTCAGTATTTTTTTACAACCTCTAGCTGTAGCTATATCATCTATATTGATGAATACGTAGCGCAAACATCCGATAGTAGCAGGGTATCAATCTATCGTCCTAAATTTCCTACGGGCACATAAATGCTACCACTGGACATAGGTGCGATAGTACCTTGGTCGTAAATCAACACGATGTCATGGTTTTCACGGGCGAAGAAACTATCTGGTTTACCTGCAGTGGCATCTGCATAGATAGCTTTTTTACCTTCTTTTGGTAATTGTTGTAATCCAGCTGCAATTGTTTCTTGTGGTAGTCCACCAAAGTCACTTAAAGACAAAGTACGGCCTGTAGTAGTATTAAAGGTAAATCCTTTTTCCACATTCACACCATGAGACGCATTGTCCTCAATCGTATAGGATGTAATGGTCACAGAGAAAATACCATTTCCATCCGCTTTTACATCATAACTCATATAAAGATTTTGTTTTTCTCCATCGACAGCTTTTTCATTAGTTTTGTGCACTTGCTTACGAAGTTTTTCTACATAATCTGTAATCGTCTTATTCATCGCTTTTGTCACATAAGGGCTTACAGATTGTACTCGTGGGTATGTCAGATCCATATGGTTTTCTTTCACCATTTCTGGTTTTACCGTCACTTGCAAACGATCTGTAAAGGCTTTCGCTGCTGGTGCTACGATTTGCTTTTTATCTTGTCTGGCTTTCATCGTTTCCTCGCGGATGATGCGATTTGTTTCTGGTGATGCCGTCTTAGAGATGCGTTCACCTACCGCAATCGGTGTTTCTTTCACCACCGTAATATCTGCCGCCTGCAGTGCCACTGGTAAGCATGTAATCATCAACAAGGTGCCGAATAGTGTTCTTTTCATAATCTATCTCCTTATTACAAATTAAAGTCATATATCTCTATTATATACACTAAATACATGAACCGTATATGAAAATTTTCAGTATACTTCCTCAAATAGACGTATGTATACACAATTTACTATATTTCTTATTGAAAGTCCTTGAGAATACTGATACAATGAGTAAGATAGTAGTGTATTTTAAGGAGGTATAACTATGAAGCATGATTTTATGAGTCATGATATTAGCTTACCGGAATTAACAGTCAGAGGTATGTTGCTAGGTGCAATTATTACATTAATCTTCACTGCATCTAACGTATACCTAGGACTGAAAGTAGGTTTGACATTCTCATCCTCCATTCCGGCTGCTGTAATATCTATGGCAATCTTACGCTTCTTCAAGGATTCTAACGTTCTTGAAAACAACATGGTACAAACGCAAGCATCTGCTGCAGGTACCTTATCTGCAGTCATCTTCGTATTGCCTGGCCTATTGATGATTGGCTATTGGCAAAACTTTGACTTATTGGAAACATTGTTATTATCTGCTTGCGGTGGCTGTCTTGGGGTATTATTCACTATTCCATTGCGCCGCGCTATGGTTATGAACAGCGATTTACCATATCCAGAAGGTCGTGCTGCTGCTGAAATCTTGAAAGTAGGCTCCAGTGTTCCTGGTGAAACAGTAAAACAATCTGGTGGTATGAAAGAAATCGTATCCGGCGGTGTATTAGCTGGCGTTATCAGCTTTGTTACACAAGGTTTACGTGTATTGGGCGAATCTAAATCTTTCTGGTTCCCTGTAGGTGCTGGTGCTACACAAATTCCATTCGGTTTCTCCTCTGCTTTATTAGGCGCAGGTTTCCTAATTGGTATTGCTAGTGGTATCGCTATCTTAATCGGTATGATTATTGCTTGGGGTGGTTTCGTACCATACTTAACAAATCATCTACCAAACCCAGATAATTTGGAAGCTATCAAATTCTCTAACACAATTTGGAAAACAAAAGTCCGCTTCATCGGTGCTGGTACTATCGGTGTCGCAGCGGTTTGGACATTGTTAACATTAATCAAACCAATTATTGAAGGTATTAAATTATCCATCAAATCCATGACGGCTAGTGCAGAATATCGCGACACACACCGTATGGATACAGATATGAAACCATCTACTATCGGTATTGTATTTGCATTAATTATTATTGGTTTAATCATTTGCTTCTACTCTTTCGTATCTGCCCTTCCAATGTCCGCAGGTCTTGCTTGGACACTTGTGATTGCAGGTATTGTAGTAGCATTGTTAATCGGTTTCTTCGTAGCTGCTGCTTGTGGTTACATGGCCGGTTTGATTGGTACTTCTGCAAGTCCAATTTCTGGTATCGGTATCATCGGTATCATCGTATCTTCTCTAGTAGTATTTGCCATCGGTTCTGCCAATGACTTATTATCCACTCCAGAAGGCATAAAATTCTCCACTGCCTTGGCGATCTTCATGACATCTGTGGTTATCTCCATTGCAGCGATTTCCAACGATAACTTACAAGACTTGAAAACTGGTCAATTAGTTGGTGCTACACCTTGGAAACAACAGGTAGCTCTATTAATCGGTTCCTTAGCTGGTGCCGTAGCAATTGCTCCAGTACTTGACTTGTTATACCATGCATACGGTTTCACAGGCGCTATGCCTCGTGAGGGAATGGATCCTGCACAAGCATTATCCGCTCCACAAGCTACTTTGATGCGCCAAATCGCAGAAGGTATCTTCAATGCTAATATGGATTGGACATACATCTTCTACGGCATCGTAGTAGGTATCGTGGCTATCGTTGTAAACTTAATCTTAAAATCTACAACAAAATCCTTAACATTACCACCACTTGCAATTGGTATGGGTATCTACTTACCTCCAACTTTGGAAATGCCTCTTGTAATGGGTGCCATCATCGGTTACTTCGTAAATCGTTATATCACTAAACGTGCGAAAGAACGTGCTGGTGCATATGCAGATGCTGACGTAGAACAATCTAACCGTCGCGGCGTATTGTTCGCTTCCGGTTTGATCGTTGGTGAAAGTATTATCGGTGTTATCATTGCCGGTATCATCGCCTTCTCCGTAAGTACAGGTGGTAGCGAAGCTCCTCTTCAATTAGCGTTCACTGAAGCAAAATCCTACGGTGATACAGCTGAATGGTTAGGCTTTGCAGCATACATCTTCGTTGCAATTTGCTTGATTCGCATCGTAATTGCTTCTAAATTCAACAAAGCAGAAGCAGAAGCAATCCAAAATATGAACAAATAAAACACTACACATATCACAAAAGAGGCTGTAATCCTATGGTTACAGCCCCTTTTTTGCACTAACATATATTTCTGCCTCTATCATATTGTACTACGCGCAAAGGACTGAAACAGATGTTTAACATCTACTTCAGTCCTTTGCTACTTGTATCATGCTAACATATATACTTTTTTACATTATGCATTCTTTCTACCAAATTTATAGATCCACACTAGCCCATAAATACATCCAATAACAGTGGCAATCATACCACCAATGGATACATCCCAAAGAAATGCTAATGCTACTCCAATAGTAGTGGCTACGGTAGCTACTAGCATACTGATGATTAGCATAGCTTTCACAGAGCGAGCTAACATAAATGCCGTTGCTGGCGGCCCAATCATACATCCCGTCACCAAGATAGCCCCTACCGTCTGAAAGGAGGCTACCGTCGTCAAGGACGTCAATGTCATCAGACCATAAGATACTGCCATAGGCATCGCTTGATACACCTTAGCACACACAGGATCAAAGGTTGTCAGTATTAATTCTTTCTTAAAGAGTGCAATGCATACCGCATTAATGACGCACACTAAGATGGCAATCCATAATAGCATAGGCCCTAGATCATAGGCATCTACGGTAAAACGTTGGAAGGTAGCAAAGGCTAAATCCCCTAAAATTGCCGTATCCACGTCTAAATGGACATGTTTTCCGAACAAAGTCACCAGCACGATGGCGAGGGCAAATAGGAATGGGAATACGACACCAATCGCTGCATCTGGTCGAATGTAACGACGTCGTTGCATCCATTCTACGGCATACACCGTGCCCACACCCATAGCCGTGGCACCAATGATGAGCCAAGGAGAGTTCAAATCTTTTGTCACCAAAAAGGCTAGTACAATACCCAAAAACACAGTATGTGTTATGGCATCTACCATCATAGATAAACGGCGTAACACCAAGAATGTGCCGATAAGGCTACAACTGATACCTGTGACCGTAGCAATACCCCAAATTTCTAATATATGACTCATTCTAAACACCTCCTCATGAGGCGTTTACCGGTAGCTAATGCTAAACTTAATAAAATCATACCTGTCATGACGATAATAATCATCGGTCCTGTCGGCAAATTGCCCCATAGGGCACTCATAAAGGTTCCCAGAAAAGCCACTATACTACCGCTAATGGCAGCAATAATGACTAAGGTCCGTAAGGAATGTGTCCATTGACGACCAATCATAGCTGGACCAATCAGTAAGGAGCTAATTAAAATAACGCCCACTGTCCGTATGCCAATCACAATAGTCACTACCAATGCTGCTCGATAAAAAAATTGTACCTTTGACACAGGAATACCCATCAACTGTGCCTCAATAGGGTCAAATACGGTAAGACTCAATTCTTTCCAAAGTATTATAACCCCACCTACGATACAGGTGCCGCAGATGGCCATCACCCAAATATCACTTTGCATCATCGTCACAGCTTGTCCAAAGATAAAGGTATTTAGCCCTGCTTGTCCTGCATTTTCCATGGACTGTACGCGAGTCAATAAAACTGTGCCGAATCCAAAGAAAGTCGCCAAAATCGTAGCTAAGGCCGCATCAAAACGAACACCTTTTTGAGATGTTTTGTACATAATCCATTCTGATAAACAGGCCGTGCATATGGCCCCCAATAGTAACACTGTGGTGTCTTTCACCCCTGTTAGTAGAAAACCTGCCACTACCCCTGGTAGTGTGGAATGGGCTACTCCATCACCTAGCAAGCTCTCTTGGCGCAACACCGCAAAAGTCCCTATGACACCGCACACCAAGCCTAACATCACCGTTCCTAGTGCTACGATTTGAAATGTATATTGTTGTAATAATTCCATGGTGCCTCCTAGTATGAA
>CAUUIH010000077.1:0-7034 GCA_963545165.1 uncultured Veillonella sp. | reverse complement strand
CTTGCAATAGTTGGGCGTACCCAAACTATGACTCAATTATTATACATGACAAGCAGCGGTCATGTCAATGAAAGAGGTCTATTTTTTTCTATCTACTTGGTCGTGCAAATCGGTAATAGCATACAAGTGCTATCAAGGAGCACACCACCATCGTTACTCCCATAGGAATCGCCGTATAAGAACCTCCAATCCCCACGATAGGAGATACAATACCAGCAGACATCATGGAGAAAAACCCTAATAAAGCAGAGGCACTACCCGCCAAATGTCCATAATCTGCCATGGCCATAGAGAAGCTAGCAGCCCCGAATAGAGACACAGTGCCTACAGTAAAAAACAAAATCGTAGTAACCACCAAGAAAGGTAGATGCAGTGCCATAGCCCCCAAGAACAAAGCAGATCCTAGGAAGAGTACTGTTAAACTGCCTTGTAATAATTGGTAATCCTTAATGACATTACTCAGTCGAGAGCTAATCATACTGAATAGAATAATACCACAACTATTGATGCCAAATATATAGCTAAATTGCTGCGCATCGAGACCGAAGAGATTTTGATACACAAAGGAAGATCCACTAATGTAACAGAAAAAGGCTCCAAAGGCAAAGCATTGAATACCGCATTGTCCTAAGAAAGCTTTATCTTGTAACAAAGTCTTGTAATTCTTAATCGCCTCTTGAACACCACCTGCTACCCGTTGTTCTGGTGGTAAACTTTCACGGAACAAGACAGACCCTATAAGCAAGATTAGAGAAAATCCTGCGAGCACCACGAAGATAAATCTCCATGTTTCGTAGATTAAAATTTGCCCACCCAATAATGGAGCAATAACAGGCGCCAATCCATTGACCATCATCAAGGATGCCAACAGCTTAATCAAAGCCGGTCCCGATGCATAGTCACGAGCAATGGCCTTAGAAATTACCACCCCAAAGGATCCTGTCACGCCTTGTAGGAAACGGCTCAACAAGAGCACTTCAATATTCGGTGCATAGGCACAAAGTATAGTGGCCACCACACAAAGTAGATTCCCTACAATAAGCGGTTTCTTGCGCCCCAGTACATCGCTGATAGGGCCTGCAAACAGTTGTCCCACTGCAATACCGATTGTCATAATGCCGATAGTCATTTGGATGTTCGATGCAGATGTATCCAACTCTCCAGGCATAATCGGCAAGGCTGGCAAATACATATCCGTCGCCAATGGCGTTACTGCTGTGAGCAATCCTAACAATATAACTAAAAATAATGAAACTGACTTACTTTCTTTCATGTGTTTCCTTTCTAACAATCTCCGCATTGCGAAGCAATACTTTTTTTCCTCGCCAAGCCCACGCCTTGTGGCCGTACTTTGCTTTAAATTCTTTATTCGTCATTCCCTCTAGTTCCTCCGCTTCAATGTAAGGTTCAACGATTTGAAACTCTGGGATAGGTGTCATAGGAATACCTTGATTGTGAGGGCACACCTCTTGACATACATCGCACCCAAAAATAAGGGACGTCTTTCCAATAATATTTATTTCCGCCTCTGAAAGTTCCCCTTTACACTGGGTGAGGTAACTTTTACAGGTGCGGTAATCTAAGTGATTTCCTTGTAAAGCCTTGCCAGGGCAAGCACGTAAACAAGCCCCACATTGGAGGCAGCTTTCACTAAGAGGCGTGGAAGGCAGTAACTCCAAGGTCGTCATAATAGTACCAATCACCGTGTAGGACCCCCACGTAGGGTTGATAAACGTTTGATTCCACCCATAAAAGCCCAAACCTGCCAAATACGCCATATAGCGATCCGCTAAAGGAGACGTATCACAGTGAATCTCGTACATCTCCTCAGGATACCGCTCACGCAAGACCGCCACCAACCGTTCCAAATATTGACGTACCACAATATGGTAATCATCACCCCAACAATACCTAGCTACATTCGTAACTCCTTCCCTAGGCACATAATAGGGGAACAAACAGACAATAGCAGACCGCGGTGAAAGTATCGTCATAGACCCTTGTAGCCGCTCCTCAATCGTGCCATTCGTAAACGGACAAGGATAGGGCGTATCCAAATGCGCCGACGCCTCCACCGGCAACGGCCAAGGCGCCACACCCACCACTGGAATATTCAGTTTATTTGCTAATTGTTTAAGTTCTAATCGTGTCATAAATTTATTATACTATACATTTCCGAGTCTTATACATAAGCAGACACTCATACATTATACCAATTAAGAACAGAACCTATGCAAAGTGAGAAACTAAAAGTATCATCCGGAGTTTTCTTTAGTTACTAAAAGAGAGCCCTATGCTCCTCTCCACTAAGCAATACCTTTTCGAGTATTAGACTTGTGGAACTCTTTACTGCCCAACTCACACAACACCGAGAGACCGTAACATACCTGTCTCCCCCTAGAAACGCAGTTAAGCGTAGTAACCTTGGTAGCGCTCCTTACTAGCTAAATTACGCTACCCCAAGAAGAGCACGGCGTGCTCCGAACAAACACACAAACTATTCCCCGAGGAACGCAGTTACGAGTAGCAGCCTTTGTGGCGTCCCCTTACTATCTAAGTCACACAAAACCAGAAGAGCACGGTGTGCTCCGAACAAACATTATGAAATACCGTTTGTGAGGAGTATACCGTGCTCTTCCTTTTACAACATTTAGGTAAGATCGCCATAGGCTACATAGCAAAATAAGAGACGTGTTGACTAAACTCATCTAAAGTTTTATCCTAATACATATTACGATTTAATAACTTACTTTCATATTTCAAGAAACAGGAGGAACAATATGTCTATAGAACTACGTAAAGTTGCCATTATCGGCACTGGCCATGTGGGCTCCCACGTGGCATTTTCCCTTGCTACACAAGGCGAGGTTGACCAATTATACATGGTGGACATCGACAAAGATAAAGCCATCGCCCAAGCCACCGATATCAACGATGCCGTAAGTTACTTACCACATCGTGTAGAAGCTATCCCTTGTGAACCCGAAGATATTGGAGAGTGCGATATTCTCGTGATTTCTGCAGGCCCACTCCCATCCCCAGAACAGGATCGATTAGATACACTAGGCTCCACCGTAGAAGTATTACGTGAATTTCTTCCTCGTGTGAAAGCCTCTGGTTTCAACGGTTTTATCGTGAGCATTTCCAATCCTGCTGACGTAGTGGCAGCCTATGTACAGGAGTACCTAAACTACCCAAAACATAAAATCATTTCTTCTGGCACATCCTTAGACTCAGCACGCCTACAACGATTAGTAGCAGAACAAATCCACGTACACCGTCGCTCTTTATCTTGCTACGCTATGGGCGAGCACGGTGGCAGCGCCATGGTCCCTTGGTCTCACGTCACCGTATCTGGCAAACCGTTGAAAGAACTCCAACAAGAACTTCCACACCGTTTCCCAACATTTGACGAAAATGCCGTAGTAGAACAAATGAAATACGGTGGCTACCTAGTTCTTATTGGAAAAGGCTCCACAGAATTTGGTATTGCTGCATCCGTTACCGAAATCATCCGTGCCTACTTCCATGATGAACAAAAAGTATTACCTTTGTCCTGCAAACTAGAAGGCGAATACGGCGAGCACAACGTCTTTGCCTCCGTCCCTGCCATCATCGGCAAAAACGGCATCGAAGAAATCTTAGAGTTACACCTAACCCCGAGCGAACAAGAAGCCTTTCACAACTCTTGCGAACGCATTAGAGAATACATCAAACTAGCACACACCCTATAAACAGAGCTAGGACGTTACGAGTAGTAGCCTTGTGGCGCCCCTTACTAACTAAATTACCGAAACACAAGAAGACCGTAACATACCCCTGAACAAGCATAACCACTGTATAGCTTGAGAGGGGGTGTGTTACGGTCTTCCCTTTGCCCTATTTAGTTAAAATCGCCACAGGCTACATAGCGGAACTACTTAGCGAACCACTTGTTGTAAATTTTTTGATACGTTCCATCTTCACGCATTGCTTTCAAAGCTTCATTAACTTTATCACGTAATGCTGTGTTAGATTTATTGAATCCTAATACAGTTGGAGGTGCCTGTGTGCCTTCTCCTACCAATTTAAGATCTTTGTCCGCACCTTGTTTCAAGTAGTACATAGCTACAGCTTGGTCGATGATAGCGCCATCAATTGTACCTGCTTGTAATGCCATAAAGATATTGCTATTAGAATCCATTTCTTTTACATCTGTACCAGGGATTGCTTTTGCCATTTCCACAGGCACTGTACCAATTTGAACACCTACACGTTTGTTAGCAAGGTCATCCATTTTTTTGATGTCTGTATTGTCTTTACGAACGACAGTGATGAAACCGCCTTCTTTGAAGTATGGATCAGAGAATGTCAATGCTTTTTCACGCTCTGGTGTAGAATTGATGCCCGCTGCGATCATATCGATATTGCCAGATTGTGTAGCTGGAATCAACGCATCGAATCCCATGCTTACAAACTCTAGTTTTAAGCCTAAACGTTTTGCTATTTCTTCACTTAAATCCACATCGAATCCAATGTATTTATTCGTGTTTTCTTCTGCAAATTCAAATGGAGGGAATGTTGTTTCAGAACCAACTTTCAACACCCCTGCTGTTTGTGTTAATTGCACTTCTTTTTTATCGCTACCACAACCAGCTAGTAAACCTACACTAAGAACAGCTGTACATAGGATAAGACCTAGTTTTTTCATACTAATCATAATTACCTCCCACAATATATTCACTACTTATGATTATTTATACATAAATTATACCACACAATTATTAAATGGCAAGTATTTTTTATAAAATTTCTATCCATAAGTATATCTATTATTTTTATCTTACTCCGTACAGAGATTATCATGTAGTACTTACACATAAAACAGAGGAAAGTTGAAAATCATCAACTTTCCTCTATCTATAGGTTAACATGTGAGACTGTAACCAACTGCCCCGAAATATATGTCAATTACAGTTCTCACCTATGGCAACACCCGTGTATTATGAATTTCTTCGTATTATAAGAAATCTTTAATTTTATCTCGTTTACCACGATTGCGTAGTTTCGTTAACGCTTTTCCTTCAATTTGACGAATCCGTTCCCGTGTTACATTAAAGAATTGACCTACTTCTTCCAATGTACGTGGTTTACCATCTTTCAACCCAAACCGTAATTCTAACACTTGTTGCTCACGATCTGTTAAGCAACTAAATACCTCCACGATTTGTTCACGTAACAAGATAAAGCTAGCTGCATCATCTGGAGCTACTGCATCTTTATCTTCTAAGAAGTCTCCTAAATGAGAGTCTTCTTCTTCCCCGATTGGCGTTTCCAAAGAGACTGGCTCTTGAGAAATTTTTTGAATCTCACGAACACGTTCTACGGTAATCCCCATACCTGCTGCAATTTCTTCTGGGCTTGGTTCGCGGCCCAAATCTTGCAATAGCTGACGTTGAATACGCACTAATTTATTAATCGTTTCCACCATATGTACAGGAATACGGATTGTTCTAGCTTGGTCAGCAATGGCTCTCGTAATAGCTTGTCGAATCCACCATGTAGCGTAAGTAGAAAATTTATATCCTTTTGTATAATCGAATTTATCAACCGCTTTGATAAGACCTAAGTTACCTTCTTGAATCAAATCCAAGAACAACATACCACGCCCCACATAGCGTTTTGCAATACTAACCACAAGGCGCAAGTTCGCATCAATCAATTTTTGTTTCGCACTATTACCTAAGCGCACTTCTTTGTAGCTAGCACCTTCTGCATTTCCTGCCTCAATTTGTTGCGCCAAAATGATTTCTTCATCACCAGATAACAACGGAACACGACCAATTTCTTTCAAGTACATGCGCACTGGGTCATCAATGTTCATCCCTTCAGGAATAGACAAATCAAGATTAATCTCTTTTTCCTCGTCATCATCTTCCTCTGTGATATCGATGTCACTACTTAAATGTTCCACATCTACATCAACTTCCACATCAAGATCTTTATCCATCAATTCATCATCATGAATCTCCAATTCATTATCTGAATCGTGTTCACCCTCTTGAATCACTTCAATATTTAAATTATTAAACACTGCATACATGCTATCTAATTGTTCGGCTGTCACTTCCATTTGCTCTGAAAGTGCATCAGAAATTTGTTTTGACGTAATGACACCGTCTCGTTTTGCCTCTTCTAATAAAACCGCTATAATCTCTTGCACTTGCGATTGTTTCTTTTTCTTTGCCACTGTGCTCTTCCTTTCACTACATCAAGACCACTGTTTAATCAATTCCTGTAAATCCTGACACATTCGTAATTCTTCTATAAACCTAGGATCATTAGCACGACTCAATTGGTCCGCTAATCGACTATGCTCCTTATATTGATTGCGGAGGGATTTTAATCGTACACTCCGAATTAAAGTGTGCAACAATTCCTCATTCATTTCTCGGTCATTCAAAACCGACCATTTGCCAAACATATGCCAAGATTCAGCATCTAATGATTCCTCTAAGAGGACATCCGACAAACTTTCACCATTAGCTACCAGGTCGCCTAACTTTTCATAATAGGCACTATACATAGGATGCGTAAAATCTTCCACACCTATATACTGGCTCACCAAGGTATATATATCCGTATCCTTACCTACCCAGTACAGCAATTCTTCTTCATCTGTGAAAGTCTCTTTAGGCACGTTCACGGCCCGCTGTTTTAATTCTATGTTTCCTTGTCGAAGAAACTGTCTAAAATAAGTAATAATAGTACTCACATCTAACCATAAAGGCAACGCCAAAGCCTTTAAATATTCATCACGTTGTACTTGGCTTTCATGCCCTGCAATGAAAGGAAATATATCTGCCAAAACAGCCCGTTTCCCTTCCACTGAATTAGTATCGTGACGGCTCAAGCTTTCATTTAATAAGAAATCAAAATCTCTTGGCGATGTATCCACCAATTCTTGCCACGCTTGAGGTCCGTGATTTTTAATAAAGTCATCTGGATCTTTTCCATCAGGCATAGATACTACCTTAACAGAAAATTCCGTATTT
>CAUUIH010000076.1:0-7047 GCA_963545165.1 uncultured Veillonella sp. | reverse complement strand
AATTCTTCTGATGGATTGAGTTTAAATGGTAAAATTGACTATCCTGTATCTAAGCGTGGAGAACTATTCTTGCATTATACATGGGGCACCAATGTTGGCTTTAAACCATCCTTTGGATATGCACATTTCTTGCCTTGGGGTACTGCAAAAGTGGCGTACAGTCGTGAGTCAGCTACATTAAATGCAAAAAAAGTGTGGGTTGAGAAGAAACCAGAACTATCTATAGATACGCATGCATATCATGTAGGTAGTACACCATTTACGATTCGTGGCGGTGCTAGTTATGGTAAATGGTATGAAGGTCATATCAGAGGAACTCATGCTAAATACTATGGTGAACTATCTCATGACCCAGTTCATGTGGGATCCAATACGGATATAAGGTTCTATGGTGGATATCAACGAGATTACTATGGATATGATTCATCCGTTCGTTCCATGCCGTATTGGGGCGTGGGCGCCACAACAAAACTTGGTCCACGAGTGAATGCGTGGGCAGGGTATCGTCAAAGTAATGTATCTGTGTCAGCAGATTCTCCATATCCATTTGACCAAATTGATGTGAAGTATAATTTATACTATGGACTAAGTGTGCAAGCCACAAGATTAGATCGTTTCAGCGTGCAAATACAACGTGACTTGCAAACGAATGAATTACGGTATGTAGATTTGACATGGCATCGTGATTTGCATTCCTTTGAAGGTTCATTGACATATCGTACAAAACAAAAGAAATGGGAATATACATTGGTAGCGAAAGATTTTTAATCTAAGGGGAAACCATGAAAAAAGTTAGAAAAGCAGTGATTCCAGCTGCTGGCTTTGGAACACGCTTTTTACCAGCCACTAAGGCACAGCCAAAAGAGATGTTGCCCATTGTGGATACACCGACAATACAATATATTGTGCAAGAGGCTATCGATTCTGGTATTGAAGATATTCTAATTATTACGGGACGCAATAAGCGTGCTATTGAAGATCATTTTGATACTAGTGTAGAGTTGGAACAATTATTACAACAACAAGGTAAGCAGCAACATCTAGAGATGGTACGAAATTTGGCGAATATTAAAGTTCATTATATTCGTCAGAAGACAGCTCGTGGCTTAGGCGATGCCATCTATTGTGCGAAGTCTTTTATAGGGGATGAGCCATTTGCTGTTCTCTTAGGAGATGATGTGGTGTATAACCCAGAAAGACCTTGCTTAAAACAGCTTATTGATTGCTATTATGAACACGAAGGCGCGACGATTTTAGGGACGCAGTTTGTGGCGCCAGAAAAAGTTAGCTCCTATGGTATTGTGTCAGGCCGTGAAATCGAACCAAATGTGTACGAAGTAGCAGGGCTGGTGGAGAAGCCACCTCTTGAATATGCCCCGTCAAACTTGGCGGTGTTAGGACGTTATATTTTAACACCAGCAATATTTGATGAATTAGAAAAAACACCTCAAGGGGCGGGCAATGAAATTCAATTGACTGATGCTATTGCTAGACTTTCTTCAAGAATTTTAGCTTACTCTTATGAAGGGGTGCGCTATGATATAGGGGATCGATTAGGCTATTTAAAAGCGACGGTGGAATACGGATTGCGAAATCCACAGTTGGCTGAGGCTTTCAAAAGCTATTTGCAAGACCTAGATATTGATTCGATTATGAATCATAAAGCTTAATTATATATACGTGAGTAACGGATGTTATGAGATGAATATCTTGTAGCATCCGTTTTTGCATAACTATGCGGTATATACTAAAAGTATATTGTGATGAATGTCATAGATGCTTGTATTTACTAGATTAATGCAGTATTTATGATTGGTCTCATATTGTGAAATACTTAATTAAATGTTAGAATATAAGAATATACATAGGTATAGTAAGTTAGAATTAATGAGGAACATATGGCAACAAGATTAAAATGGAAACATTCCGAAATTAAAGAAAATCCGCTCTTTTCTAAATTAAGAAGTACTATAGAAACTGCTTTTTATGGAAACAATGTCACACCTGTGAAGTCTATTGCACAGGCTTATGAGTTAGCAGCGAAAGAACCTGGTGTGGTTGTATTAGATATGCCCGTGTACCGTGCGGAAGAGCAAGGGTTACCACAAGATGCGAAAGTATTGGTTACAAACAATGGTAAAACTACAGGCCGTTATGCAAAAGCTCGTCGTATTATTGGCGATGAAGGCATTAATGAAGTAGAATTATGTGACATTGCACGGGAAGCGGTGTATGATAGCCGTCATAAAGAATGGATTTCTGCACAAGCCATCGTAGGATTGGATGAAGCTTTCACAGCTCGTGCGCACTTGATGATACCTAAAGAACATGCTTCTATCTTGTATTCTTGGGCAATCAATTTCCAATTTTTCAATGAAGAAGTGAAATCCTTCTACAGAGGCAGTAAAGAGATTCCAGAAGGGGATATTTTTATTTACTCCGACCCAGATTATGTGGTAGAAGGGTATCCAGGTGGACTGGCTATTTTTGACCCTGCTCATAACTGTGCTATGATTTTAGGTATGCGTTATTTCGGGGAACATAAAAAAGGCACTCTTACATTGGGCTGGTCCTTGGCAAATCGCTACGGTTATGTGGCATGCCATGGTGGTATGAAACGATATAATTTGAAAGATGGTTCTTCCTATACGATCGGCGTATTTGGCCTATCAGGCTCTGGTAAATCTACATTAACCCATGAACAACATGGTGGACGCTATGATATTTCTGTATTACATGACGATGCCTATATCATTCATACAGAAGATTTGTCTTCCATTGCCTTAGAACCAACATATTTTGATAAAATGCAAGACTATCCAGTGGAACATCCTGCTAATAAATACTTACTAACATTACAAAACGTGGGTGTTACTTTAGATGAAGATGGTAATAAAGTGGTGTTGGCAGAAGATGTGCGAAATAATAATGGTCGTGCTATTAAATCTCAATTCTGGACAGACAATCGTGTAAATTTTGTAAAAGATCCAGTGAATGCGATCGTGTGGTTGATGAAAGATAAAACATTGCCGCCGATTCTAAAAATTGATGATCCTATTTTGGCAGCTACTATGGGTGCTACATTGGCAACACGTCGTTCTACAGCAGAAAAACTAGATGATCATGTAGACCCTAATGCATTGGTGATTGAACCCTATGCAAATCCATTCCGTACCTATTCCTTACGCACCGATTATGAAAGTTACAAAAAACTGTTTACTCAATCTGGTGTCGATTGTTACATTATGAATACAGGCTTCTTCTTGGATAAGAAAATCCCAAAAGAAGTGACATTAGGTTTGCTAGAAGGTTTAGTTGAGGGTAGCCTTAACTTTGAACCATTCTATAAATATGAAAATTTAGAATATGTAAAAGTGGAAGGTTTTGAACCAGACTTTACAGTTCGTGAGTACCATCATATTCTGCATAAAGCATTTGAGTTCCGCTATGATTACATTGAACAACTAAAAGGAACAAAAGATGAATTGCCAAATGAAGTACTAGATGTATTAAAAATCATCATGTAAGGGGGAATAGAGATGAATCAAAGATTATCTTGGGGTTCCGTAGCCTTTATTGGAACTATGTTGTTCGGCATGTTCTTCGGAGCTGGGAACTTAATTTTCCCAGTTCACTTAGGGCAAGAAGCAGGTCAAGCTTTATGGCCAGCTATTTTAGGTTTTTTAGCCACCGCTATTGGACTACCATTCTTGGGTATTGTCGCTATGGGCGTATCTCGTAGCAATGGATTACAAGACTTGGTAAGTCGTGTACACCCTACATATGGTAAAATTTTTACTTTGTTATTGTATATCACGATTGGACCCGCATTTGCTATTCCAAGAACGAGCACAGTATCCTATACCATCGGATTTGAACCATTCCTTGGTGGTGTCAATCCAGATCTTGCATTAGGTATATTCTCAGCAGTGTTCTTTATCATTGCTATTTTGTTCTCCTTGAACCCTGGCAAGTTGATGACCTATATCGGTAAAGTGTTAACACCATTGTTCTTAGTATTCCTAAGTATTTTATTAATCACTGTAGTGGTTATGCCAATGGGTGATTACACATCAGTTGCGCCACAAGGAGAATATGCGACACATGCGTTCTTCAAAGGCTTTACTGAAGGATATAATACGCTAGATGTATTAGCATCCTTAGCGTTTGGTATTATCGTTATCCGTGCCTTACAAGGAGTAGGGGTTACAGAACCCAAGGCTATTGCTATGGGCCTAGTGAAAGCTGGTTTCGTAGCATGTTCTATAATGGCTATTATCTATGGTTTCTTAGCTTACAGTGGTGCGACTAGTGTAACCACATTAGGACTTGCTAAAAATGGTGGTATCACCATGGCGCAAATGAATGCATTCTACTTCGGTAATATAGGAGCTGTGCTATTGGCGATCATTGTTACATTAGCATGTTTGAAAACGTGCGTAGGCCTAATTGGTGCTTGCGGTGAAACATTTGACGAAATGTTCCCGAACACATTGGGCTACCGTGGCTATGCATACTTAACCACAGCAGTGGGCTTCTTAATTGCTAACGTAGGCTTAACAAAAATTATCGAATTAGCTATTCCAGTATTGATGTTCTTGTACCCATTGTCTATTACTATCATCTTGTTATCCTTTGCAGCTCCAATCTTTAAAGGAAGACAAGCTGTATATGCTTGGACAACCGCTTTTGCCTTATTTGCGGCCTTAGGTGATGCTATGGCAACGGCGCCAGCATTTATCAATCAATCTGGATTTGTACAATGGGCATTGCCATATTACGGAATGCTTCCATTTGCATCTATCGGCATGGGCTGGATTGTGCCTTCCATTATCGGTTTCGTTATTGGTATGGTGCATATTGGACTTGTGCGTAAATAGAATAGTGCTTTTCTAAGAGGCTATTTTAATAGACTTAGAATAGGCATGTTGGATACAAACAACTACATATAGTCATTATGAAAGCGACTAGGTCATTTTGATCTAGTCGTTTTTAGCATGTATTTTGCTCTAAAAAATTCTATAGAAATTGTAATTTATATATTTTCTATTACTTTCACATGTGGTATAATCTCTATATCTTTCCCATAGAAAGGCTGTAGGCGGTGGCGCGAGGCTACCAATGTAGTATAGTAGAAAGGAGATTTTTATGTGGAAAAAAGGACTGGCCCTGCTGGTGGCCTGTCTGGTGGGGTTCTTACTATGGCATGAATCTTCACTAGAAGCACCAGGAGGAGGCAAGATGTACCGAGTGGGTATCTTGCAATTAGCGGAGCATCCCGCACTAGATGCAGCGAACAGAGGTTTCGTAGATGGATTGCGTGAAGAGGGATTTGTGGATAATGTGATTCTTGACCACCAAAATGCTCAAGGAGACCAATCTAATCTAAATACCATTGCCCAACGATTTGTGGCGCGTAATTCCGACTTAGTAGTGGCTATTGCAACCCCGGCGGTGCAGGCTATGGCGAATGCTACCAAGGACATTCCTGTGTTAGGTACTGCGGTTACCAGCTATACCACAGCACGACTGGTGGATAGTGATGAACATCCAGGTGGTAATGTGTCTGGTACAACCGATATGGTGCCTATGGAAAAACGAGTGGAATTAGTGCATCAATTATTACCGAATGCGAAAAAAATCGGTACCATCTATTCATCCAGTGAAGTGAATTCACAACTACAAGCGGAAAGTTTTCGGAAAGAAGCAGAGAAATACGGTATGGAATTAGTAGAAATTACCGTATCCAATGTGAATGATGTACCGCAAGCGGCCAACCAATTGGCTATCATGGGTATTGATGCAGTGTATTTCCCAACGGATAATATCATCGCTTCAGCGTATGCCAATATAGTGACGATTTTTAGCGCTGCGAATTTGCCAGTGTTCCCATCGGATGATACATGGTTAAAAACAGGTGGTCTTGCAGCCTATTCCGTAGACTTTTATAAATTAGGTGTTCAAACAGGTCATATGGCAGCCCGTGTACTTCGTGGTGAAAGTACGCCGGACAGTATGCCAATCGAAATGCAAGAACCTATTAAATTTGTGTTCAATCAAGATGAAGCGGATCGCTTGCATATCCAGATTCCAGAGTCATTGCGACAACAGTAGTATAGTAGTGGGGGCAACCCCGAGTAGGAGGAATTATGACAAACTTAATTATTAGCACCATTGCACAAGGCCTATTATGGGCATTGTTAGCATTGGGTGTATTTATTACTTTCAGAATATTAGATGTAGCTGATTTAACGGTAGAAGGTAGCTTCCCGATGGGCGCTGCCATTTCGGCGGTGTTGATTACCATGGGCGTGAACCCGTGGATAACAGTCATTGTAGCAGGTATTGGTGGTATGATTGCCGGTGCTGTAACGGGCTGGATTCATACGAAGTTAAAGATTCCTGCGCTATTAGCTGGTATCTTAACCATGATTGCCTTGTATTCAGTAAACTTACATATTATGGGGAAAGCCAATATCTCTCTATTGCGTATGGATACAGTGTACTCTGCGATTCATAGCATGGGGATTTCCAATGCGGTGGCATTGACAATTATTGGTGTAGCTGTAACGGTTGTAGTAGGGTTATTCTTATTCTGGTTCTTTGGCACTGAATTGGGGACATCTATCCGTGCGACCGGGGTAAATCCGCAAATGATCCGTGCTCAAGGTGTAAACACCGACACGATGATTGTGCTTGGCTTATTATTGTCCAATGGATTCGTGGCCGTGTCTGGTGCCTTGATTGCCCAATCTCAAGGTTTTGCAGATATTGGTATGGGCGTAGGTACCATCGTTATCGGCTTGGCATCAGTCATCATTGGGGAAGTGCTATTTGCTTCTTCTTCCGTGGTGCGCAAACTATTCGGTAACTCATCCTTTGTGTTGAGCCTCGTAGCAGTTGTATTCGGGTCCATCATTTACCGTATCGTTATCGCTACTGTGCTATACCTAGGTATGCCCCCAAATGATTTGAAATTATTTACTGCTATCTTAGTAGCTCTTGCCCTATCTTTACCAACGTGGCAAGGTAAATTTCGTCGTGGTT
>CAUUIH010000075.1:0-7089 GCA_963545165.1 uncultured Veillonella sp. | reverse complement strand
TTTTAACCAAAAAATTACTTCCGATAATATATCGTTATCGGAAGTAATTATATCATAGGCCAAAATATTTGGCAATTATATTACAAGCTTTTTAAAAGCTCTTTTAGAACATTCCAAGTTGTAACAAAACTATCTAACTCCATACGTTCTGTAGGCGCATGTAAGTCATGGATATTAGGTCCAATGTTAATGGCATCTACTGGACCTTGTAAGTTATCAAGCATGTAGCCGACTTCAAGGCCTGCGTGGATTACAACGAACTGTAGGTCTTTAGCACCTGTAACAGATTCATAGGCTGCTTGATATGCTTGTTGCAATGGGGTATCAAATGTTGGTAACCAGCCAGGATATTGGGCTTCCAAACTAGTTAAGGCACCATGAGTATCTGCCAATTCTTCTAACCCTCTATAATGTTTCTCTAAATTCTTCGGATCGGTACTGCGTACCTGCATTTTAAGGTACACTGCATCATTTGTCATACCCAAGACACCGATATTATTAGAGAACCATACTTCATTCGGATTGTCAGGTGCATGTTGTAATACACCTTGTTCAATCTCTTGGATAAGTGCACATAGCTTTTGTACAGTATCATTACTGAAAGCACGTTCCATAGTGATGGCTTCTAAGTCTAATTCGACTAAATCGTCACGGTCTACCTTAGGGACAACAGACAAAGATATTGTCATACTTTCACCAACTGAAGCATAGTGGGCATTCCATTTCTCTTGTTCTTCTTGTAAAAGGACTTGCACATACGGCACATCTTGCAAATGTAGATACACATCAGCATAGGCACGCAATGGTATAGCATTTGGTGCACTACCACCGCTCACTTCTGTGATGCGAATATTATGTTCACCTGTGATTCGTTCTAATACTTTGGTTAATATGTAAATAGCATTACCACGACCTAAATGGATATCACAACCAGAGTGACCACCTTTAAGGCCTTCAATAGTAATTCTGCGCTTCGTCATTTCGTTATTCACAGATACAGGCACAATCGGCAATGTTACTGTAGATCCATGACCTCCAGCACTGCCAATTGTCACTTCGTTCATAGATTCCCCATCCATATTGATAAGGCGTTTTCCACCTAAATGGCTGTAATCTAATGTTTTTACACCTTTGAAAGTAGTTTCTTCTTCCACAGTGAATACTACTTCTAACGGAGGATGTGGTATCGTTGTGGATGCTAAGATAGCCATACCATAGGCCACTGCAAAGCCATCATCAGCTCCCAATGTAGTTCCATTGGCATGTAAAATACCATGTTCTACATGTAAGGAAATGGGACTATTGATAAAATCATGTTCCACAGACTCCAATTTCGTGCATACCATGTCCATATGCCCTTGTAATATCACTGGTTCATGCGATTCATAGCCCTCTGTACCTGCTTTTTTAATGATTAGATTATACTGTTCATCTTGGAGCACATCTAATCCTAAGTTTATAGCCCAGTCTTTAATATAGTTAGAAATAGCTTGTTCATGTCCAGATTTTCTAGGAATATTAGCAATTTCTTGAAAGTAATGCAGAATATTATCCACATTATATTGATTCATAATAGTTTGATGGATTGACACTTGCACCTCCTAGATTAGTCAATATTTGGCCAACCTAATTCTTTACCGCCCAATAAATGTGCATGTAAATGGAATACAGTTTGACCTGCTTTCGCACCAGTATTTAGTGTTAAACGGTATCCATCCGCAGCAATACCTAATTCTTTTGCTACCAATTTAGCGAATGGTAAGATACCTTCTACATAGGCTGCATTATTTTCATTTAAATGCGCAATGTTAGAGACATGGTTTTTAGGAATGATCAACACATGTACCGGTGCCACTGGAGCAATATCATGGAATGCTAAGAATTTGTCGTTTTCTAATACAATCTTAGCTGGAATTTCTTTATTAATAATTTTACAAAATAAGCAATCTTCTTTCATGGGAATCCTCTTTCTTATATACTGTATGATACTTACATCTTATGATATTAACTATATCAAATAATTTCTATATAGTCTATTATTTCTTTCTAAAAATATTAATTGATTCACCTTCAGATGTTTTCCAATAATCCCAACCATTTGATGAAGAACCTCGTAATAAATTAGCTGCTGTAGACAGAGAAGGACAAATCATATCCTCTACAATATAGTATTAACTATTCGGTAATTTCCACAAGAACCACATCGCTATGTACTTCTGTTACGGTTCCAACTACAATATCTCCTACGCTAAATTGATGCTCTTGTTTAGGTATTTTACTATGTACATATTCATTAGTTAATCCATAATAATAAAAGTCATCGCTTTGTTCGATAAGTACTTTCACCGGTTGATGCAAGAAACGGTTGGCATAGGCTTTAAATCCTTCTTTACCGAGTTGATTTAATAAGGCTACACGAGTCTTTTTGATAGCTTCTGGAACTTGTTCTTCCATCTTGGCAGCTGGCGTACCTTCTCGTATAGAATACGGGAAGGCATGGATATGAGTGAACCCAACTTCTTTTACAGTACGCATGGTTTCCTCAAATAATTCGTCTGTTTCTCCTGGAAAACCGGCGATAATATCTGTTGTGATTGATAGATTCGGAATACGGCTACGTAAATACTTTACTAAATCCTTATATTGTTGCAAATTGTAGTGACGATTCATGGCTTTCAACACTGGATCAGAACCGGCTTGTAAAGGCAAATGTAAGTTAGGGCATACGCGAGGGTTCGTTGCCATTAACTCGATCAATTCTTCCGATACTTCTACAGATTCAATGGAACCAAAACGAATACGTTCCAGTCCGTCAATGGTCAATAATTCGCTCACTACACGACCTAAGGTAGGTCGCTCCGGTAATTCAATACCATAGTTACCAAGATGAATGCCTGTGAGCACTACCTCTTTATATCCATAGGCAACTAGGCGTTTTGCTTCTTCTACAATATCTTCAATTTTCCGAGATTTTAGCTTGCCTCGTGTATAAGGAATGATACAGAATGAGCAGAAATTGTTACATCCTTCTTGTATTTTCATGAAAGCCCGACATTTTTCGATTTCATTGCCGAATAAAGGCATTTCTTCAAAGGTAGATTCTTCCATGACATTACGAACGATGGAAATCTGTTCTTCTGTGGATGGAATATTTTCTACTAATTCCACAATTTTATTCCGATTCGCCGTACCGATTACAAGGTTAACACCATCGATAGCAGAAATGACTTCTGGTGCTAACTGAGCATAACATCCTGTAACAACAATAAATGCATCTGGATTACGGCGTTTTGCTTGTCGAATTAATTGTCGTGATTTTTTCTCCCCCATATTTGTTACGGAACAAGTATTAATCACATAAATATTGGCTTCTTCATCGAAACCTACAGGTGTATACCCTGCTTTTATAAATAAACCTTTCATGGCATCCGTATCATATTGATTAACACGACACCCTAAGGTAGTAAATGCTACTGTCTTCATGAGACTCCTAATCTAGTAATTCATATTGAATCATACTAATGGCTCCTAACGCGGCTGTTTCAGCACGTAATATAGTAGAGCCTAAACTAACTTTATGGCCTCCACAAGCTTCTAATAGTTCCATTTCTTTTGGACTATATCCACCTTCAGGCCCAATACAAATAGCTATGGTATGATAAGAATGTGTTGCTAACTGTGTTTGTAAAATGGTTTTAATGGTTTGTTCATCTTCTCGCTCATAGGCGCCTAATAATAGTACTCCCTTATCAGCTTGTAGATCCTGTAGTACCTCAGTCAATGACTGATCTACTGATAGTTTAGGTACATCAGGTCGACCACATTGTTGACTAGCCTCTATGATAATTTTTTCCCATCTGCTTGTTTTAGCGGAAAGTTTTTTAGTATCATACTTAGCCACACAATGCACAGAAGATACACCATAGATTTGATGTACATTTAGTTCTGTTGCTTTTTGTAGTAAAAACTCAAATTTATCACCTTTTAAAAAGGATTGAATGAGTACTACTTTTGTGGTAGCCCTATCAGTATCTATCATGCGCAAGCGTTGAGCCAGATAGGTATCCGTTTCCTCGGTAACTAAGATATACTCACCTGTATCTCCTTCATGATTGCTCACGATGAAAGACTCATCTTTAGGGTGACGCAATACATGAAAAAGATGATGTGCCGTATCTGAAGGTAACTGGATACTTTCATCAATAATTCCATCAATAAATATTTTTTTCATATGTTTCCTATCTTATGCTAAGGCAAAGGTATGCCAAGGACCCTCTACCATTTCTTCGATAATAGTCCAGTGGTTCGTAATATACGGCATAATTTCATCATACCTATCGTCTACGATACCACTTATTATTAGTATACCATTATCGTGCAGTTTTTCCCTAATTATAGGCAATAAAATTTTTAAAGGATCTACAGTGAGGTTCGCTAATATGAGATGGGCTTTTCCCTGAAAATCATCACTTAAATTGCCATGAATGATAGTTGCATCGATTCCATTATTGTCACAGTTTTCCTTGGCTTGTATAGCAGCTTCTTTTTCTAAGTCGATACCTACCAAATTAGGAATACCTAAGTGATGCGCTGCCATTAATAAAATGCCTGTACCAGTGCCAATATCCAAACATACTTGTTCTTTAGTATCTACAGGAATGTGACCTATGTATTTGCCAAGTAGGGCGGCACAATTTCGTGTTGTTTCATGGTTGCCTGTACCAAAGGATAGCTTTGTATCCATGATCATCACCACGTCTCGGTCTGTAGCCAGTGGATCTGTAGATGCATCGAAGCTTTGCCAAGCAGGACAAATCACTAAGTCTGGTAATAATCGAGTAGGCATAATATATTGTTGCCAACTTTGATACCATTGTTCATCATCTACAGTTTTACATTCCATATCTTCATAGAAAATATTAGCATCTTGTAATGCTTTTTTTATAATCTGAACCCATTGATCCTCATGTTTATTCGCATCTAAATAGATGGTCACACGGCTTAAATTAGGGCTATTTTCTATTGTTTCTTCTATGTACCCATTACTTTCTATATCATTAAAAATGGCAGCCATTTCATCAATGACTGCCACTTCTACAGTAATGGATATTTCTATCCATTTCATAGATGACTCCTTACTTACCATGTTTAATCTTGGCAAAATAACTGTTTCACCTTATCACTTAAATTTTCTAATATGCTTTTGTTCACTTTCAAAGTATTTACGTCTTCTTTGCTTTCTGCAGCAAACTCAACTAACAATTGTCGTTGTTTGTCCGTCAACTTTTTAGGAGTTTCTACAGTGACAACTACATGTTGATCGCCACGTTGGCTTGGTTGACGTAAATACGGAACACCTTGGCCTTTGATTCTGAAAGCAGTACCAGTTTGTGTACCTTCTGGTATTTTAAGCTCTACTTTCCCTTCTAATGTAGGAACTTGTATAGTAGCACCTAAAGCAGCCTGTGAGAAGGAAATCGTTTGACGAAGCACTACATCATTGCCACTGCGTTCAAATTCTTTATCTCTAGATACAGAAATATACACGTATAAATCGCCTTTAGGGCCGCCTAAACTACCTGGTTCACCTTCGCCAGACACACGTAATCGGGCACCATCATCAACGCCAGCAGGGATTTTAATTTCAATATCACGGCGTTTAATAGCCTGCCCTTGTCCACGACATACTTTACAAGGTTTTTCAACAATTTTACCTTGTCCGCCACATCGAGAACATGTGCGCACTGTTTGCATGCGACCAAATGGCGTATTTTGGACAACAGCCTCTTGTCCAGAACCATGACAGTTTGGACAGGTTTCCACTTTGGAGCCTGGCTCACCACCAGTACCATGACAATGGTCACATTCCTCATGGCGTTGTACATTGACTTTCATAGTTGTTCCAAATACAGCGTCACGGAAGGAAATACGAACATCTTGGCGTAAATCGGCACCACGTTCTGGACCACGTTGGCCACGGCCACCACCGCCGCCAAACATATCAAAGATATTACCAAAAATATCATCAAAACCACCAGCACCGCCGAAGCCGCCAAATCCGCCGCCACCGAAACCACCGCCAAAGCCACCAGCGGAGTTTCCTCCGCCAGCAGTAAAGGCATCATGACCATATTGATCATATTGTGCTTTTTTAGTGTCATCAGACAATACTTCATAAGCTTCATTCACTTCTTTAAAGTTCTTTTCCGCCTCTTCTGGATTGTCACGATTTACGTCTGGATGATATTGACGTGCTTTCTTACGAAAGGCTTTCTTAATTTCATCTTGAGATGCATTTTTGTTGACGCCAAGGACGTCATAATAATCACGAGCCATTACCTATGTCCCTTCTTATTATTTTTTGTCTTCATCAACTACTGTGTAGTCAGCGTCTACTACATTATCGTCTTGTTTAGGAGCTTCTTGTCCACCTTGTTCGCCTTGTGCTTGCGCTTGTTCGTACATTTTAGAGGACAATTCATATAGAGGAGCTGTCAATGCTTCACTATCAGCCTTGATTTTTTCAATATCTCCAGACTCAATAGATGCTTTTAATGTTTCTGTCGCTTTTTTAACAGCTTCTAATTGTGCTGCATCTGCTTTACCTTCGAAGTCTTTCACTGCTTTTTCTGCTTGGTATACCAAGTTGTCCGCATTGTTTTTCACTTCTACTTCTTCTTTTTTCGCTTTATCTTCAGCTGCATGTGTTTCAGCTTCTTTCACCATACGATCGATTTCTTCATCACTCAATCCGGAAGAAGATGTAATTGTAATGGCTTGTTCTTTACCAGTGCCAAGATCTTTTGCTTTTACATTAACGATACCATTCGCATCGATGTTGAAAGTAACTTCGATTTTAGGTACTCCACGAGGAGCTGCTGGGATACCGGATAATTCGAAACGGCCCAATGTTTTGTTAGCAGCCGCCATGTCTCGTTCCCCTTGCAATACATGGATATCAACGGAAGGTTGGTTATCTGCTGCTGTGGAGAATACTTGAGATTTAGAGGTAGGGATTGTTGTGTTGCGGTCGATAATACGAGTGAAGATACCACCCATAGTTTCGATACCTAAAGACAATGGAGTTAC
>CAUUIH010000074.1:0-7197 GCA_963545165.1 uncultured Veillonella sp. | reverse complement strand
CGTAGTCATATACGCCCTTGATCCATTTAGTGATAAGGTCTTTCATGCCGATTAGCTCGACTACCTCATCATCAGTAAGTAGTTGATTCAGCTTTCCGCCGTGCTTATAGAATGGGGCAAGGCACGTATCCGCAAGAGCCCTACATTGGTGCCGTGCCTTGCAGAAGTTGCAATAGTCGCACGGTGTGCACTCGCCACTACCTTCCCAAGCTGCCTGCGCTTTAGGTATGATTTCCTCACCCCAAGCCAGTAGCTCATCAATAGGCAGTTCTTCTGTAGACACACTATCAAGTCTAGGTTGTACTATCGTCATACGGACGGTGTGGATATCGTAAAGTAGTTCAAAGGTGTCATAAGCACCCAAAGCATAGAGTCGCATCTGCGTATTGCCTACGGCGCTAACAGGAACACCTTTACCAAACTTCAAATCGATAACCTCAAGCACTCCATCCGACACGATGACCATATCGCCAGTACCGAAGCCTTCTGGTACCCATCGAGAGAAGTCAAGGCGAGCTTCGATAAGAATCTCTGCATCGACGGAACGGGCTTTTGCTTCGTTCACTTTCTCCTCGCAAATATCTACATATTTCGCTACCGCTTCAAGCATCTCGTTTGTATGGTTTCCTTCAGCAGGTGCCTTTGCGTTTTCCAATTTATGGCGAAGAATCCCCTCTGCTAGGTCGTGCGCCTGCGTTCCCTCAGCCGCATATGGCGACTGTTCGTCAGGGAACCGTGCTTCGAGTCTTGCGCTAGGCGTGCATACTAGCCACCTAGCGCTACTCGATGCCCCTAGTAGGGCGTGTTTCTTAGGCACGGTTTTTCACCCAGTCCATAATGGCCAGACGTTGCTCACCGTTAGCATTGGATACTTTGTCGAGCTTGATGCTTTCAAGGAAAGCCTTTAGTTCTGCTTTGCCATTTGCTACGGCGCATGCCTCTTTGACCGCGGCACGTACTTCTTCTACGCTCGGCACGTCAACAGGCAATGTTTCTGCTTTAGGTTCTTCTTTCACCGCTTCATTTTTTGCTTTCGTTTCTTCAGACTCCAAAGCGCCAATGTCTTTCACGTCGCTTGTTGTCCAAGCCAAGGCCTCAGGAACTTCTTCAGCTTTAGGTTCTGCCTTTTTAGTAGCTTTGGGTTTAGCGACTTTTGCTTCCGGGTACACTTTTCCCATAGGTTCGCCTACGATTTTTTCGTATAAATCTGTTACTTCTTTTTTTAATTCTGTTGCATTTGTTACTGTAATTTTTAATTCTAACATAGCTGCATTTCCTTTCGGTTTAATAATGTGGTATACTTTATTTGACAATTTTTGGATTGAGCCTTTCGGTGTTAGCTGCGCCGAGGGCTCTTTTTTATTTCCCATTTCCGGGTTACAATCCTGCAATGCTCTCACCTCCTTAAATATGTTTCAGGATCATGCGAATTTCTTGGCCAACTAGTAGTCGGTCTTTGAAAGTATCTTGGCTACGGAAGTCGTCCATGTAGACCTCCAGCATCTCGCGGTAGATTTGACCTTTGAGGGTGATAGGATTGTCTACTTCCTCACGGTAGGGCTTTAGAATCTCTACGTCCTTACCGTAGTCATAATCAATGAAACCCTTTACCTTCAATTTCCGTTTCATATTGCGGACCTTATCATTGGACCACTCTAATAGGTCCATCACTTCTTCATTAGTCACTCCGCCAAATTCCTTGTAGATGTTGTATAGTTTTTCATGCTCTGTCATTTGATCGCCCTCACTTTCAACTTCATACCGGGATGAATGTTAGCATCTGGCAAGTTGTTATCTTTCATCATCTGGTAGATAACTTGTCGTACGTCTTCCGACTCTCCGACGGCATCCTTGGCGATGGACCACATAGTATCGCCGCTTTTAACGATGACCTCACGATCCTCATACTCCACCACATTTGAAGGAAAGGCAGCTCGGAATAGTGTAAATGCAAGGACTGGCACTAGTGCCACCGCCGCCACACGGTCCCAGTAGATAATGTATTTAGTTTTCTTCACTTTCCGTTTCGGTTGCATCGTCCCACTCCCCGTCATAAATCGCACAGTAGTATTGTTGTTTAAGTACCGCGAACTCGTCGATTGGAATCATCATTGATAGCTCCTTAAGCATCTCGTGCCCCTGGCGAGCGTGAAAGTCGTAGGTATCCATATTTGTGCCACCACTTTCATACATGCCCTTCAACGCTGTTTTCAGTTCGTCTTTGTAGATTTGTTCAAGCCTTTCGTAAAAACTCATTTCCCTTCTCCTTATCTGCCTAGCCACAATAGGATTAAGACCATAACTAGTAGGGCTAACACTGCAGCACCTATCGTGAATACCGTTGAAAGTCGGACCGCTTCACCACTGAGATGTTCCCACTCATTGCGTTGGCGCTTCTGTTCGTTCAGTTTACGTCGCAAAGACTGCCAATCTTCCTCACCTTCTAAAATCTCCGCCTGCTTGCGCTTTTCTTCTGCCAGTGCTCGTTGCACTGAATGCAGATCGTCTCTTACGTGCATCGCCTCTCGACGGCGTTCTTCTTCTTTCGCATGCTTTTGTAGGATATTCTGCAGTTCAGGATCTACAATCGCAGCGCCTTTGTAACGTTTCGATGCGTTTTTGTGTTTTCTTGCCATTAGCTCTCCTTTACTCAAATACTTTTTTCAATATAAACATGGTAATTCCAGTAGCCATTCCAATTAGAATGAACACCCACGTTATATATAAAGTCTCTTTTATAGATGATTTTAAATTGTGGATTCTAACTTTTGTTTTCTCAGTCATACGTCTTACCTTACTCCTTTCCTAGTTTTTCTTTTATAAAATCTCTCAAAGCTTTAGGGTAAATTCGGTAGGCATACCGTTTCGCCCCTGGTGCTTTACTTGCCACCCCGAATGGATATTTATCTTGCTGTAGCCCTACTCGGAGAAAATCAATGTCCCAGCCTAGCATTTTAGCTGCTTGGCTTACTGTGATAGTTTCCATACCCACCTCCTACATTTCGCGGTAGCGAGGGTCTTCTTCAAAGTCACCTAGCTCATACAACAGTTGAGCGATGACCATAGCCGCCTCGTATTGTTCCTTGTATTTTGGAAGTTCAGTAACAATCGCCAGTGCGTAGCATTTTTCGGCTGCATCAAGGGCTTTAAGGTAGAGGCCCTCCAAATACTCGTTTTGCTTTGATGTTAACTCTGGCAGCATCAGTGGTTCCTCCTAACATACAAGTCGTAAAAGAACATTTGCCCTATCGGTGTGATAAGCGGTGTGTACTGTATTTTAGTACCGTAGTACATTTCGATTGGTGTTTCTTTCACGGTGATCAACTTCGCATCCCGACTCCGCTTTGTAGGTAGGTTTCGTGAAATACCGTAATCGATTAGGAAACCGTCTTCACGAAGTTTTTGGAACAGATTGTTCCGCCCGATTGAATAGCCTGCACGTGTGAAAGCGCTTGCCATATCTCCTACCATCACTGGTACGGGGGATACTACCTCTTCTAGTCGTGAAGTTCGGTTGCGGTCCCTAGCATTTAGGAACTCACCTAAATCTTCCTGCATTTGTACGCCTACCTCATCAATTAAGGAGTATAGGTTGCCTTTAGTTCGGTTGAATCTGAACTCTGTGTTTTGTGTGTTCATGGTTGTGGTTCTCCTTTGTTGTATTTACGATTAAACCTTAACTTGTGCTATAATCACCTTGAAAGGGGGTGATTATATGGATTTCAATGATTTGCAAAATAAACTTCAGAATTTTGCCGACTCTGTTAAAGATTTAGAAGGTGAAATGCAGGTCCCTTTACATGATCTTTTTACTAGAGAATTCATGCAAACACATTCGGGCTATGATAGTTTTGATGATTTCTTCTCTGACTCTGGCTTCACTCAAAGTCTTGAAGACATCCCTGATACCGAATGGGATTTGTATGTGGCTAGCAAAACAAACTTTTCAAATTGGAAAGAAATGCGTGTTGCTGCTTCTAAAAAATACATTTTAAGCAAAATTAAATTTTAGTTATGGATAGGCTCTCTTGTTACAGAGGGTCTATTTACTTTTTCTTGTAACTCGTGCAATTCTTTCATTTTCCGAATTGCTTCATCTAATTCAGTTTTATCCACTGAAATAGTGACGTTTATTTTTAATTCTTTGTTCATGCTTATCACCTCACTTCCTCGGTTGATTGTAGAATATTTTTCTACTTACAGGCCAAAAAAAATTTTTTCTCTATCATCACATGATAGTTTTAATAATTCTGAAAGCGCTATCATTTCACTATTCTTGAATTCATTAACTCCATCTAGCTTCAGTTTTAAACCGTATGGAGAGATCCCAAGCCGCAAGGCAATAAATTTTAACTTTACTCCTGACTTTTCAATAGCAGCCTTCAAAAGTTCTCCGTTATACAAATCTTTTACCTCCTTTCCTGTTGAATTATTTTCTACAACGATAGTATATACCTTTGTAGATTTTAAGTCAACTATTTTTTTTATTTTCGCCAATTTTTGTTGAATTTTTTTCTCTCAAGTGCTAGAATGATTGCATAGGAGGACAATTATTATGGAACTAACCATATATGAAAAAATTAAAAACAGACGAATAGAATTAGGATACTCACAAGATGAACTAGCCAAACGCATGGGGTATAAGTCTAGATCAACAATTAACAAAATTGAGTCTGGCCAAGTAGATATATCAAGAAATAAAATTGCAAAATTTGCCGAAGCATTACAGGTTACACCTTCATACCTTATGGGGTGGGATGAACCTACTACAGAATATTACATCGACCCCGCAGTAAATGCTAAAGCAGAATATGCTAGAGTTCAAGAGGGCATTTTACTCGATGCTGCGAAAGACCTAACCGATGAAGAATTAGAATCTGTCATTAACATAGTCAATCAGTTGAGAAACAAGGGGAGATAATTATATATAACATCACGATCATATACCACGACCTACCGCAGTCTGTGAATGCGACCCTGTGCACGTCAGAGGATACCGACTGCTACACAATAGTAGTGAATAAGAATAAACCTATCGAGGTGCTACGCGAAAGCGTAGCACATGAGATATGCCACATCGCAGAAGGACACTTCACCTCGGAGCAACATGCCAGTGTGATAGAGGCTCTACTGCATGGCAACGAAACAGGGTTCAATGAAGAGGAAATCAACTTCTTTTACCATTATGTTGACTAAGGCAATACACCCCCATTTTGTTGACGCCAACAAAATGGACAAAAATCAAGTTTTACAAATAAAAAATCACCTCTTTTCTCTTGACTTTATACACTAATTAGTGTATAATATAAGTGTAGAGAGGAGGTGAAACAGTGAACTTTGATAAGAACGATATTGAGTGGCTCGTCGGATTGGTAGTAATGATTTACTTACACTACGATAGCAAAAAGAAAAAAGCCCCTAGAAAGAAATCCAGCAAGAAATCTAAAAAATAGGGACTTAAGTACAGGCGGAGGCGAGAGCCTCCCAACCTGTATCTAGTATACCACAAAGGAGAGATACAATGAAACAATATGTACCAATGATTGTATTGGCAATTACTATGACTTTTATTTTTGATTGGAACAAGCCTATGATTGAAGTTGCTTTGTTCTATGCCGTTTGGGGCTTTATCATGGGAAGGATGTGGAAATGGTGAATGTACTACATGAGGTCCTAACATTAAAAGAAGCTGCTGAGCTTTGGCATGTTTCCGTCGATACATTAAAACAAAAATGCATCGGCAGGGTAAAAGGAGATTTGGCTTTCACCCAAGAAGAATGTCGTCAGTCAGGCAAAACATGGCTTGTTACACGCGAAGCTATGGTTCGCTTATATGGAGAACCGCCTCAAGACAAATAAAAAAAATCCCCCACACTACTACTGTAATGTGGGGGCACAGTACACACAACAGGAGCGTGCACCACAACCTCTACTATTATAGCACGTTCCTTCGTATTTGACCACGAAAGGAGCTATTTTTATGAAACGAGCAAACGGCACAGGATCCGTGTCAAAAAAGACAGACAAAAAACGTCGTAAACCGTATTATGCAAGAGTTACAGTAGGAACAAACCAAGTAACCGGAAAGCCTATCCGTAAGTATATAGGAAGTTTTGAAAAAGCTACAGAAGCTTGGGCCGCTATTGAAGAATATAATTCCAACCCTCAACAATTCTTAGCCAAAGACATCACATTCGGTAAGATGTGGGATTTGATGATTAAGCAAAAGGAGAATCTCGGAGTATCTAGCGCCGCTAATTATAACATGACAAAGAATCGGTGCAACCACATTTGGAATACACCGATTCAGGATTTAAAACTAATACATCTGCAAGATATCGTCGACTCTAGCGGATTATCACCGGCAAGTAAACGACAAATCAAGGTCACTTTGAACGCTGTATTCAGTTTAGCCTATTCTAACGATTACATCCAGAAGAACTATGCAGAATTGATCCAGTTACCTACTCTAGAGAAGTCGAACATACACAAGCCGTTCACTTCGGAAGAGATGCAAATTCTGTGGCAACATACCGACGATGATGTGGCTCGCATGCTACTCTGCTACTGCTATACAGGCGCAAGGCCTATCGAGCTCATGGAGATGCGTGTAGAGAACGTGCATCTAAAAGAACGGTACATGGTTGGTGGCGTCAAAACCGCTGCGGGCAAAGATAGAAAAATACCTATTGCAGATTGCATCTACCCATTTATTAAGCGCTGGCATGATGCCAAACGATTCCAAGGTGGGTTTCTATTCCCTATCAATGCATCATCAACGATGCGCTACCAAATGTCTAGGCTACTACCAAACCTTGGCATCGGTCCACACAAGGCCCATGACGGTCGCCACACCTTCATTACAATGGCGAGCAATTATGAAGTCGAAGAAGTATTGGTCAAACGAATTGTGGGGCACTCACAGGGTCGCAACATCACACAAGATGTTTACACCCACAAGACACAAGACCAATTATTGAGGGCAGTCAATTCTCTCCCATTCGGTCCAGAAATGGCCATTGACCCGCACGAAAAAGTGGTTCCAACCGCACGCAAAAAAGCATGAAAAGTGGTGCCAACCGGGAGCCAACGAACTCAAACTATACCCTTTTAACTCCCTTTTAGAAAACAAGAAACCCAGCAACTAGGCTAGTTACTGGGTTTTCATTTTGTATTGAATTATTCTGCTGTGAATGG
>CAUUIH010000073.1:0-7223 GCA_963545165.1 uncultured Veillonella sp. | reverse complement strand
CCAATATGGTGGGCATTACGCGAAATATGGAATCCTTGACGAACCAAATGGATACAAATATGAAGCAATTTAATGCAGATGGTCAAGCGGGTACAGAAATGCGCCAAATTGTAAATAATTTAAAAACGACTACGGACAGTATTTCTAAAATGGCGGGCGCCATGGAAGGGGTTGTAACAGACCCTAAGAGTGCTGCAGATATTAAGGAAACTTTGCATAATACAGCGCAGCTGACTACGAAGTTAAATCGTCTTACAGGTGGTGACGTGAAAGCAGGTTCGGATGGAAAAAAGTCGGACCTTAAGACGGAAATAGGAGCAGAGGTACTATATAGCCCAACAGATAAAAAGGTGCGTACCGATGCTGATGTACGTCTTATGCATAATGATGCCATGTATACCTTAGGGGTTTCCAATCTAGGAAATGGGTCGAATTTGAATGTGACCTATGGAAAAGAAGTACTAGATCAAGTATACCTACGAGGCGGGCTATTTGATGGGAAATTAGGTGTAGGAGCTGATGTGGCCTTCGGAAAACCACTTTCACTATCAGGGGCCCTATTCGACATCCGCCACGGTTCCTATCGGATTCGTTCGGATATTCAATTATGGAAAGACACCTATGCGGTAGGTCAATGGACTTGGTATGGTCAAGACCATAATCGTGTGAATTATTTTGGGCTAAGAAAGATATTTTAGGAGGACCCCATGAATACAAAAGTAATAACAGTAGCAGCGATATTAGCGGCCTATGCCTGTACAGTAGGAGCCACAGCACCACAGATAGATACAGTGAAATTAGTGGCTTTTCAACAAAAAGCAGCGGCTGAAGCCGCAACGATGACGAAAGCATATAAAAACCAAATACAGACAAAAGGTCAATCTGTGTCGGTTACATTGCCACAATCCATTGCGATGGCATTGCAAAATAATAGAACCTTACATCAATCCCAATGGGATTATGAAGCGGCAGTGGCACAAGTAGGGGCTGCCACCAGTGGTAGAAATCCAGTAGTGACCTATAGCTATAGCGCTAAGCATATGGGAGATGAAACGAATGGTATCAGCAAAACTAGCAATGCCTTTTCTCACCAATTAGGAGTAGGTCTATCCCTATTTAATCGTGCTTTAGATGCACAAATTGAAGCTGCTAAATATAACCGTGATAATAGTGGAGCGGCTTTGACGGAAGCGGCACAGACGGCAAAATTAACAGCTACAAAAAACTATTTATCCTTAATTATGTCTCGTAATAAAGTGAATGTTGCAGAACAAACGGTACGTGATTATGAAGAGCATTTGAAAAATGCTAATTTACAATATGAAGTAGGTATTGTATCTAAATCAGATGTGTTGGCAACAAATACGCGATTAGCTAATGCAAAAACTTCCTTAGTGGAAGCAAAAAATGCAGTTAGTTTGGTAGAGGCAAAGTTTAATAATCATGTAGGATTACCTGTATCTACACCGGTGGTAACGGCAGATAAAGAGCTAACATATACACCATATGCTATTTCATTAGAATCTGCTAAATCCTACGGGGTTGCACATCGTGGTGCGATTGTACAAGCTGCGATGGTAGTTAAAGCAGCAGAAGAAAATGTCAACCGTGCTGATGCATCAGATATTCCAGTGATCAAAGCAAATGCTAGTCGTGGTATGGAGGGTGCACATTGGGCTGGTAATGATAATAAAAATTGGTCTGTAGGGGCATCACTATCTTGGAATGTATGGGATGGTGGACAATCTAAAGCCAATGTAAGTGTTGCTAAAGCAAGCTTAGAAAAGGCAAAAGAAGGCTACGCACAAACGATTGAAAACGTAGAGTTAGAAGTGCAAGAAGCGTATTTAAATGTAAAAGCGGCAGAGCAAGAAATTCAAAGCACTCATGCAGCTGTAGAAGCAGGTCAAGAAGACTTTCGCATTAAAACGTTGCGTTACCGTTCAGGCGTAGGAACTAATGTAGATGTGCTTGATGCGGAAACAGCGTTAGATACAGCTCGTAATAATTACGTAGATGCACTATATAACTATAACTTAAGCATTGCTACGTTAGAAAAAGCTATGGGTATTCCTGTAGAAGCAACTGTAGGTAGTGGCGCAACTATTGTGAATCAAGGATAGTGATCATACCGATATGAGGTGAATCATGAAGAGGAAACACTGGATACTAGGTATTGTACTGAGTGGATGTGTAGCAGGCGTTGGATTTGGCTTACAACCGCTAAGTGAAACTTATGTAGGACCTTATGTGCAAGAACAATTACATACAGCACTGAATGGAACTGTTTCCTATTCATCATTTCACATTGGTTGGGATGGGTCCGTTCAAATGAAAGACCTTGTCGTAGACGATGCGAAGGGGCAACAAGTTCTCACGGCAGATGCATTGACAGTGTCTATTCAATGGTTGAAAGTATTACAATATCCTTTTGGAAATGTATCACCAGATGCGCTACTGGGCACCATTACTGTCACTTCACCACATATTAATGTGGTGCAAGATGAACAGGGGCAATGGAATGTACTCCAGTTAGTGAAGGAACGAGAATCAGATAGTCCTAGTCAATTTAGTGGGCTATTGCGCTTAGAAAAGGGGACCATATCCTTATTCTTGCCTCATGCAGAACCATTGCAACTAGCAGATGTGAATGTCACTGTCTTAGGTGATGGTGGTCACATGTTAGATGGAATTGTGGATGCCCAATTAGGAAAGGATCATATTCATTCCAAGATACAATGGGCACTAGATAATAGTGGAAATCGATCATTCTATGTGGAAACACCGCATTTAGATATAGCGTCTATAGTAAGTCGAATCTCTTTGCCGACTACTGTAAGTCCTGTGACAGGAGAGCTCACAGATGTGGCGTTAACGCTTACACAACGTGGTGGCTTCTGGTATGGTGAAGGAGGACTTTCCTTCCGAAACGTGGGGACTACACTCCAAGACTATCGGTTAACAGCTGGGAAGGGAACCCTTCAAATCCATGGAGATGTTCTATTCTTAGAAGGAATCGAAACGAATGTGAACGACGAGCACCTCCGTGTAAAGGGGACCATACATCATACCTTTGATGAAGATCCTACCTTGCAAGTATCGGTAGGATTGAAAGAATGGAATTTATCATCCTTTGGACAACTACCGGTCTCAGGATATGTCACAGCAGATGCGTTATTAACCGGTCCTATATCAAATGTGAAGGCCAGTGCAGATGTAGAGGTACGAGATATCGCCTATGAAGGGCTTACAGTCAATCGTGGGAAAGGGCATATTTCCTATGGTGATCAAGTCATTCATGTGGAGGATGCGGAACTGAGTGCCCAAGGTGGAACTGTAAGTGGTACAGGCTCCTATCATATAGATACAGAAGATTTCTCGGCACAAATAGAAGCACAGAATGTGTCCTTGTATGGATTGCCTATAGATGGAATGCCTGCTGTACAGGGTACAGTCAATGGTTCTCTCACTGTGGAAGGACATAAAGGCTCTATTTCAAATGTAGCGGGTTCTGTGAGGGGTCGTCACATTGGATATGAATCTATCTTAGTGGATACTTTAGATGCTAGTATATCTTGGGATGGTACAGACTTGGTTGTACCTTATATGAATGGTACTTGGGGTCGAGGTACTTTCACGGGTAATGGTCGACTAGGTAATGGTACAGTTTCTATTAATTTGCATGGTACCAATATTGGATTAGAACAGTTGAATAGGTGGTCTTCTAAGCCATTAGGTGGCACTGTGTCTGTAGAGGCAAATGTACAAGGAGCCTTAGATAATCTGACAGGAAATGTTACCATTGCTGGTGACACGCTTTCCTATGGAGAAACGAAGTTTGACCGTGGATTGGTTAAAGCAAAATTAGAGGACAATACCCTTCATGTTCTTGAAGGTGATTTGGAATATAGAAAAAGCACCTATAACCTAGGTGGATACATTCACTTGGATGACGACCAAACTATGGATATCAAAGGCTCTGCAAAGGATGTACGCATCGAAGATGTGTTGCCAAACTTTACAGATATTCCTATGACAGGATGGATTAATACGGATATTCACGTACAGGGAACAGTGCAAGAACCACAAATAAAAGGTCATCTAAAAGCTTGGGATGGATCCGTGTATGGGAAACTGTTTACCTCTATTGAAGGGGCCTATACATACGAAAATGGTCACCTCCACTTGCCAAGACTGGATATCAGTAGTTACGGTGCCTCTATCATTGTCGATGGTGATGTACAAGATAAGCAGTTAGATATTAACTTTGTAGGCGATGTGGTACCGATTGAACCTTTTGTCCGTGATGCGGGAGTCAACATGGTTGGCTATGTAGGGGCAGAAGGTCATCTTGGTGGCACTATAGATGCACCTATCTTTGAAGGTGCAGTGCAGTCCGATGCGATGCAAGTGAAGGATACTACCTTGCATGATATAGCGGGTTCAGTGTACATTACGCCGAAAGTAATACATCTACAAGGGTTGACTTTCACTGGTAGTGGGACTAGTCGATACGAAGTAAAAGGTGGTATTCAATTAGAGAATCCGAAACGTTTATTTGGCTATGTGCGTGTACAAGATGGTGATTTGCATCAATTGTTAGCATTAGGTAATGTGAATGTACCAGATGTGAATGGCAAATTACAGGCCACTATTGAGCTAGGTGGCACTAGTGATAGTCCAAGATTAGATGTAAAAGGTTCACTGGAAAATACGACAATTCGAGATGAAGTAGTAGGAACGGCTACGGTGGATATAGGCTATGGTGGACGGACGATTGATATCCGCACCTTTAAATTGCCTATTAAAGAAGGTCTTATTGGGGGCAAAGGTAAAGCCGATTTGGATGGTTCTACAGATATTCAGTTAGTGGCATCCAAAGTACCAGTGCAAACTGTACTACCTCTAGTCACACAAAATGTGAATGCACAGGGGAATTGGAATTTTATTATTAACGTACATGGGCCTACGAAATCGCCAAAAGTAGAATTTTCCAGTGAAGTGGAACAAGCTGTTATCAACGGTATCAGCCTAGATCAGTTGAGTATCTTAGGAACTATGGAAGATCAAGTTGTGAACATCCAGCAAGGGATGATTAAAAAGTCAGACTCTTCTATTAAAGTGCGGGGTAAATTACCACTTGGCGCTTTTGTAACTAATGAATACGTGACAGATGATGCGAGTAAGCAATTTGATGTATACGTGGATATGAATGAAGCGAATTTATCGGCACTGGCGCTAATGTTTAAAGAAGTACAATCTGCAGAAGGTGCTATTCGTGGGGGTGTTCATGTGACCGGTAATTCGTCGAATATCTTGGCGAATGGTACGGTAGAACTCGCTAATGGATCCATGCAATTACAATCTTTGAAAAAGCCGGTGACCCAATTAAAAGGACAATTATTGTTCCGTGGTAATCACGTAGATATTACAGGCAGCACTACGATGGGGAAAGGCAATGCGGGCTTGTCTGGCAATATTGGTTGGATGGGACCTAGTATTACGTCTTACTATGGTGCACTACAAATGAAAGGTATCGAAATTGCTCATGACTTCTATACGGGTCCACTAGATGGTGAACTGTACATCGTAGACAAACAGGATATGCCGACCTTGGTGGGTGCTATTTCATTGCATGATGTGGTAGGGTCTATTCCATTGACCTTTGAAAGTTCAGAAACATCGATTCCATTAGGTTTAGACTTGACCATCGATGCCAAAGAAAACGTACGGCTTTACAATCCATTGCTCTATGATATGTTCTTACAAGGTAAGGTTAAGTTTGAGGGAACCGTAGGAGAACCTAAAGCAAGTGGTAAGTTATCCGTGAACAAAGGATATGTAAAATATTTGAAAAACCGATTTAAAATTACAGAAGGACAGGCAAAATTCGTTACAGGTAGTATCATTCCTGAGCTGAATGTACGGAGTATGGCGAATGTGAAAAACTATCGTATTTCCTTACAAGCAGAAGGACCTGCTACGCAGATGAAATTAAAACTAACATCTGAACCTAATTTATCGGAACGTCAGATTATTTCGCTCTTAACCTTTGGACGTAATGTAGGGAATGCCAGTGGTGTTACATCAGAGGATGCCAATGCGTTACTCACGTCTAGCTTACAGTCCTTGGCATTTGGCTATATCGAAGATGTACTGCAAGATACATTGGGCTTAGATCTAGTTAACATTACGACTGGTTCTTTGGATGGAAAAGACTCTCGTGATTTGCAGGAAAAAAATAATTTTAATGTTACCATCGGTAAATATGTAGTACCCGATTTGATGCTTACTGTAACTAGAGGTCTTAAAAACGATCATCTATCGTATGGCTTTCAGTATGATATCAATCGTAGTATTAGTGCTACAGGTTGGATTAATAATGAACATAAACGCTACTTAGGGGCACAGTGGCGCTATCGATTCTAAAGGAGGTGAAAGTATGCTCAATGATTATATAGCCAGCGTAGATACAATTGAATTATTGACCTGGGAAGAAGAACAGCGGCTCTGGAAAGCCTATGAAGAAGACGGAGACCTTGAGGCTCGTATGACAATCATTGAGCATTACCAACCTTTAGTGTTGAAAGAAGCTAATGTGTATCAATCTTCTAAGGTAGATAGGATGGATTGCATTCAAGAGGGGACTATAGGACTTATTGAAGCGGTGGAGCGATATGATTCTAAGAAAGGCGTAGCCTTTTCCCTCTATGCAGTACATCGTATTCGGGGGCGCATCTTGGACTACCTGCGTAAAGAGGGGAAAGAAGGAATTGTGCTGCAATCGGAAACAGAAGATGGTGAAACTTGGTGGGAACAATTACCTGCTGAGGGACCTTCTACAGAAATCGTTTGCGAGGAACGCATGTATGGTGACATAGTGGCATCTGCCATGAAACAGCTACCATTAGCAGAGCAACATGTGATGGAAGAAGTGTATTATAAGGATCACAGCGTGGCTAGTATTGCAGATACGATGGAATGCAGTCACAGTTATATCCATCGCTTGCGAAGAAAAGGGTTAGCTCGTCTCAAAGGATTGTTGGAAACAGCCAAAGAAACATGGGATAAAAGCTAAATTTGATACATAGATTGTAAAGCACTACTTAGGTATCAACTGCGAGGTTGATGGCAAGAGTAGTGCTTTTTGTCTGCAAGGGTATATCGAAAGTTAGTGTAAAATGTTTGTGGGAAAATAAAATAGCAAAAGAAGGTCATCCTTT
>CAUUIH010000072.1:0-7236 GCA_963545165.1 uncultured Veillonella sp. | reverse complement strand
TTAAGCCCCATTCTGGCGTCGGTGGCTGTGCCCCAAAGCCCAAGAAGGAAAGACCGGCAATCTCCATCATCATAGTCCCAATGTCCATAGCCCCTGTGATGACAATCAAAGGTAGAACATTCGGTAATATATGGCGCCATAAAATCATGAATTGTTTCGTACCATTCACTCTGGCTGCCGCAATAAAGTCGTTATGGCGAAGTTTAATTACCGCAGACCGGATCAGTCGTGCGTATTTCGCCCAACTTACCACCACGAGAGCTAAGATCGCATTGATGGCGCTACCACCCATAATACCGGCAATGGCAATCGCTAGTACCACACCTGGGAAGGATAACATAATATCCGTAAAGCGCATCAATACAGTTTCTACTTTACCTCCAAAGAAGCCAGACAAAATTCCTACCACTGTACCAACAATGGCCGTTAAGATAACTAGGATAATAGTCATGAACAAGGAAGTTTGTGTACCGTAAATAATACGGGAGAACGTATCACGGCCCAATTTATCAGTACCCATCAGATGATCTGCAGAAGGCTTTAAGAAAGCTTTTGACATATCTGCATTGAATGCATCATGAGGTGTGATATAGGGAGCAAATATAGCAATTCCTACTACGATAGCCACTAAGAAGGAGTAGAAAGAAAAGCGTTTGTGTTGCAAAATAAATTCTTTCATCTTATCCCCTCGCTTTCAATCGTGGATCTAATATAGAGTAGGACAGGTCTACCAAGAAGTTGATGGCTGTGTAGATAATAGCTACCCACAATACAAAGCCTTCAATCAATGGATAGTCACGCATGGCAATGGCATAGACCGCCATTTTACCCATGCCTGGCCAAGAGAATACGATTTCAATAACCGCAGCCCCTGCCAAGAGCCAACCAATCCCCATACCCATGATCGTAATCAATGGTAATAAGGCATTAGGTAATACATGTTTCCAAAGAATTTGGGATTCACTCATGCCACGAGCACGAGCACCCATCACATAATCTTGATGTAACTCCTCAATAATCACAGTCCGTACTTGGCGTGTGAATTTAGCTGCCATCACAAAGGATAATGTAATAGCTGGTAAAATCAAAGCTTTAAAACTGATCACTGAGGTAGCAATCGGTACCCAGTGTAATTTTAAACCAAAAATGTACAGTAAAATCATGCCTAACCAGAAACTTGGCATCGACACGTTCACAAAAGCAAAGAATCGAATCACAAAGTCTGGCAGTTTATTTGCTTTTACTGCGGAATAAATCCCCATGGGTATGGAAATGAGTACATTCAGTGCAAAGGCTGTCACCGCTAATAAAGCCGTACCGCCTAAGCCCTCTAATAACTTGTCGGTCACTGGTTTTTTTCCCGAATAGGACGTGCCCAAGTCACCTTGTACAGCGCCTGCTACCCAACGTACATACTGTTCCATAAATGGGCGATCTAGCCCCATTTCTTTTCGTGTAGCATCAATCATTTCCTGTGACACAATGGTGTCCCCTGCTTCCAATACCATCAAGGCTGGATCCCCAGGAGCAATGTAGGTCAAGCAAAATGTCAGAAATGTAACACCAATTAATGTGACTAACAATTGTGACACTTTACTTAGTATGGTTTTCAATGATCCACATCCTTCCCTCAACGTTGATGAGCATATGTCTATATTTGCAATAAATCCTTAAAAAGAAAAAGCCACCCTTTGGGTGGATTACATAAAGTTAGCAAGGGCTACAGCTTAGACAATCTTGCTCCATCTTGCCCATAACCCTATACAACTTTTGTTAATATCTTCCCCAAATTATTCTTCTCTTTTTATAAGGTTTTATAGTCAAATATCTACGCCCAACTATATATAGATATTACATAAATATGTTAATTTCTTTTATCAAAATTGTCAAATGAGTAATGCGAATATCGCAAGACATAGAATGCATGCTTGTTTGAAAATATACATATACAGGCATTTATCTGTGATTTATATCATTTTTAATCATCATTTTTACACAAATTGAAAAATATCTATATAGCAAATTTATTCATTTTGTATAATATTTACAGCTGCAAAAAATAGATATAAAAAACTTTCATAAGTAACCTGAATTGTAACATAACAAAACACACCCAAGAATACCCCTTAGGTGTGTTGCATCGTACTATGTCATTAAAAGAAATCATTTTTCCAAAGCCAATAACCTGCTAGTGCCGCAAAGCTAATGCCAATGCCGATGACATATTCGAAACCATACTGCATATCTGCAAATGGAACCGGCACATTAATGCCCCACAAGCTAAAGATTGCCGTAGGTACAGCTAGCATAATTGTCATGGCTGCCAACAATTTCATAACTAAGTTCAAATTGTTAGAAATAATAGATGTAAAGGCATTCATCATATTCATCAAAATATTAGAATACATTTCAACCATTTCCACAGCCTGCTTGTTCTCGATAATCACATCTTCTAATAGGTCTTCATCTTCTTCGTAGATTTTTAACAAATACCGCACATCATCATGACGTCGGATGCGCAAAATACGTTCCATCACCGTTCCATTACCACGCAGTGCAGAGGTAAAATAGGTCATAGATTTTTGCAATTCCAACAATTGGAATAAATCTTTATTTCGTGTCGTATGACGCAATGTTTTTTCAATGTCATCAGTACGTCGATCAATTTGTTGTAAATACCGTAAATATAACACGGCCGTGCGATACATGATTTGGAATAAGAATCGTGTCTTTTTGAAGGTATAAAAGGTTGGCATTTGATTGCTCAAGAAAGGATAGAGCACTTCCGCCTCTTCCAAACAGATGGTAATAAAAAAATCTTCCGTCACAAAAACACCTAATGGAACTGCATCATATACGTCAGATCCACGTAATACTGGAATGTTAATAACTACAAAGATATATTCATCTTCAATTTCCACGTGAGACCGTTCTTCCGTATCCAAAGCAGCTTTCAATACATCCGTTGGAATCTGTGTCATCATATTGACGATAGCCAACTCATCGGGGTCTGGGTTCACCAAATTTATCCATGAACCTTTTGTAGCATCTTGTACAGTGGAATCTGTAAATAATTCCCCCTCTACGTGTTTGTGTACCGTTAACATGTGACACCTCCTTAACGTCTTAATAACCCTACCTTTTATCTTAATCAATCGAAGCCGATTCGTCAATTTTTTTATGATTTCTTATGAAAGTTTCTAACAGCATTTCAATGTTTCTACTCCATCAATACTTGGGCGTAAATACGTTGGTACACTAGTTAGTTTTTTTATAAAAAATATCCTTAGAATATTTGTACACAACAAAAAGGACCTAGCACAGGGCTAAGTCCTCTTTGTCGTATAGTTCTTATGTAGTGATATATGCCTTATAAACCTATAAGGAGGGAAGATATCACAATGCCTCCTGCTACATAGTTGGGCGTACATGCTAGCAGGAGGGCTTATATTATTTACTGTAGAAAATACGGATGGAGTTCAAGATACATAAAATGGATACCCCTGTATCTGCAAAGATAGCTACCCACATATTGGCAAAACCAAATACACCTGCCACCATAACGATGATTTTCACAGCAATGGCAAAGAAAATATTTTGCCATGCAATAGACAAGGTACGATCTGCAATACTTAAGGAACGCCATACAGAATCCAAATTGGAGTTCATGTATACTACGTCTGCTGCTTCGATGGCAGAGTCTGCACCACTACCCATAGCACCACCAACATCAGCACCTGTCAATACAGGGGCATCATTGATGCCATCACCTACGAACATAACAGAACCATGATCGTTGCGAAGAGATTGAACCACTTCTAATTTATCTTGTGGTAATAACTCAGCACGTACTCCTTGGATACCTACTTGTTGAGCAATGTACTTCGCACTAGCTGCCACATCACCTGTAAGCATCACTGTTTGATATCCTTTGCCGTTCATGCGACGAATGGCTTCCTTAGAATCAGCTTTTAAAGCATCAGCGATAATGATACGACCTGCGTATTGACCGTCAACAGCTATGAATACTTCACTACCATACACATAGTCAATCAATGGCGTTGCCACATTTTCTCTCGCCAACAAACGGCCATTACCGACTAACACTTTATGACCTTCTACAGTACCAACCATACCATGACCGGAAATTTCTTGTACATCTTTTGAGGAGTTGAACTCTACGCCTCTACGTTCTACTTCTTCTACGATAGACATCGCAATTGGATGCGTAGATACAGCTTCTACAGCCGCTGCATATTGCAACACTTCGTTTTCAGTATAACCATTAGCTACTTCTACTGTTTGTACGTTGAAAGTACCAGTTGTGATGGTACCAGTTTTATCAAATGCAATAGCTTTCACACGGCTCATAGCCTCGATTGCTTTACCACCTTTGAATAAGATACCTTGTCGAGAACCAGCACCAATGCCAGAGAAGAATGCCAATGGCACAGATAATACTAAGGCGCATGGACAAGATACTACTAAGAATGTTAACGCTGTATAAATCCAATATTGCCATTCTCCTGTGAATAGAGGAGGTACTATGGCAACGATAATCGCCAATGCCACTACGATTGGAGTATATACACGAGAGAAACGAGTAATGAAACGATCAATCTTTGGTTTAGATGCCGCTGCATTTTCTACCGCATCTAAAATACGCATAACCATAGAATCTTTTAATTCATGAGTAACTTCTAAGACAATGCGACCATCCACGTTAATACAACCAGACATCACTTCTGTACCTACCGTAGCACTTACAGGAACAGGTTCCCCTGTCACCGCTGCTGTATCGATACGTGTGGTACCTTCTACTACACGCCCATCCAATGGGATACGATCACCAGGACGAATTTCAATATGAGATCCTACTTGTACATCCTCTGGATTCACCACTTCTACAGAACCATCACATAGAACTAAACGCACTTCTTCTGGACGAAGATCCACTGCATCCATCACCGCATTACGGCTACGCTCAGTAGCACGCTCTTCGAAATAAATCCCTACTTGGAAGAACAACATAACGCCTACAGCCTCTGCATATTCACCGATGATTAACGCACCGATAGTAGCAATGGACATCAAGAAATTCTCATCAAAGAATTTACCTTTCATACCATTCTTGATCGCTGCCCATACAATGCGCCAACCTAGTACAGCAAAAGTAACGATTAACAATGGAGTCATATATTGATCTGGCACCCAGTTTGTAAACTCTGCCACTGCCATCACGATAGCACCGACGATTATGGCAGATAAACTTGCATTGTGTTCATGATCATGATCATCTTGCTTTGCTTTTTTCGCCGCTCGTACAAATGGTACCACTACCACACCATCTTCTGTAGCATCACAAACCGCTTGAATTTGTTCTTGCAAAGCATCCGTATCTTCTACAGTAGAAGTAATCCGTAATTGTTTCGTACCAATTGTAAAAGTCGCTGCCGACACAGATTCTAGTTGATTTAATTTGTCTTCAATAACACTAGCGCAATTTGCACAGTTCAAATTTTGTAATGTAAAAATGCGTTCCATAGTAACTCCTTATGAATTATAATATATAACCTTACTACTTGCTTTAATGTTTGTTTTAACACCACTTTAATACTTGAGCGTTTGTTCATATGTTTATTATATCTATAAAATTCTATTTTGTCAACACATGAATGTGTATTCATTTATAATTTTTTATCATTATTATTATCTTAATATCGATAATAAAAAAGCACTCTAGTACTTTAGAGTGCCAAATGAAAATACTAGATGAATTACATGCCTACCAAGGGCAACTTAGCTTTGACGAGCTCAACTAAAAAGAGGACCTAGCCTCATGACTACGTCCTCTTTGCTGTATAGTTATTATGTAGTGATATATGCCTTGCATAACTGCAAGAAGGGGAAGATATCACAATCCCTCCTGCCACATAGTAGGGCATACATGCTAGCAGGAGGGCTTATATTATTTACTGTAGAAAATACGGACAGAGTTAAAGATGCAAAGAATGGATACCCCTGTATCTGCAAAAACTGCCACCCACATATTTGCAAAGCCAAATACACCAGCCACCATAACGATAATTTTTACAGCAATAGCGAAGAAAATATTTTGCCATGCAATGGACAAGGTACGTTCTGCAATACTTAAGGAACGCCATACGGAATCTAGGTTGGAGTTCATGTATACTACGTCTGCCGCTTCGATGGCAGAGTCTGCACCACTACCCATAGCACCACCTACATCGGCACCAGTTAACACAGGCGCATCATTGATACCATCACCTACGAACATGACAGAACCATGGTCGTTCCGAAGAGATTGAACTACTTCTAATTTATCTTGTGGTAATAACTCGGCACGCACACCTTGGATACCTACTTCTTGGGCAATATGGTTCGCACTGGATGCCACATCACCTGTGAGCATCACTGTATGATATCCTTTTCCATTCATACGACGGATAGCCTCTTTAGAATCCTCTTTCACAGCATCGGCAATGACGATACGACCTACATATTGACCATCAATAGCTACGAATACTACACTACCATATACATGTTCAATGGTTGGTACCGTTACATGTTCTGTTTCTAACAAACGACCATTACCAACCAATACGGTACGGCTATTCACTGTTCCTACCATGCCATGTCCGGAGATTTCTTTTACATCCTTCGCCGCAGTAAACTCTACCCCTCTACGTTCTACTTCTTCTACAATGGACATCGCAATAGGGTGTGTAGATACTGTTTCTAAAGCTGCGGCATATTGCAACACTTCATTTTCTGTATAGTTACCAGCTACTTCTACAGTTTGTACGTTGAAAGTACCAGTTGTGATAGTACCAGTTTTATCGAAGGCAATCGCTTTCACACGGCTCATAGCCTCGATCGATTTGCCACCTTTGAACAAAATCCCTTGTTTAGAACCAGCGCCGATGCCAGAGAAGAATGCCAATGGCACAGATAATACTAAGGCGCATGGACAAGATACTACTAGGAAAGTTAACGCTGTATAAATCCAATATTGCCATTCTCCTGTAAATAGAGGAGGTATTACGGCTACGATAATAGCCAAAGCTACTACGATTGGTGTATATACACGAGAAAAACGAGTAATAAAACGGTCAATCTTTGGTTTTGATGCCGCTGCATGTTCCACAGCATCGAGAATACGCATAACCATGGAATCTTTTAATTCATGCGTTACTTCTAAAACAATGCGTCCAT
>CAUUIH010000071.1:0-7335 GCA_963545165.1 uncultured Veillonella sp. | reverse complement strand
GATTTCTTTCATAAATAAGTCGTAATCCTTCTAACGTCATCATTGGATCAATGTGATCGATCACATTGGTTTCCGCACTAATAAGAGGTGCTAAGCCTCCCGTAGCCACTACTTTTGTGTCCTCTGGCATTTCTCGTTTCATACGAGCCACAATGCCTTCCACTTGTCCAACATATCCAAATAATACACCTGCCTGCATAGCCCCCACTGTGTTGCGGCCAATAACAGGACCAGGATTTTTAATTTCTATCCTTGGCAACTTAGCAGTGCGACCAAATAAGGCTTCTGCAGAGATGCCAATACCAGGAGAAATAGCACCACCTAAGTATACACCACCATCTAATACAGCAGAATACGTTGTGGCTGTACCAAAATCAATGATAATTAAGTTGCCACCATATTTTTCATAGGCAGCCACCGCATCTACAATTAAATCTGCTCCCAGTTCACGAGGGTTTTCGTATTTAATAGAAATACCTGTTTTAATACCAGGGCCTACGAATAACGGTTTCTTGTGAAAGTAACGCAAACATACGCGCTCTAACGTAGGGTTTAAAGGAGGTACTACGGAAGAAATAATGACAGCTTCCACATCCTCTTTGTTCACCTTTGGATCGTGAAGAAATAAATTGCTCAACAACATGCCATATTCATCGGTAGTTCGACCTCGATCTGTAGAAATACGCCAATGGGCCATAATTTCCTTATCCTTATACACGCCTAATACGATATTCGTATTCCCTACGTCTACCACTAATAACATCTTAATATCCTCCTCCAGTGGAGCGTATAGACACATCCCCTGCTATGATACGTTCTTCACGTCCATCCTCTAATTGAATAATTAGATTTCCATCTCTATCTAAATCTTTTGCGTACCCAATGTACTCTTTGTCTGGCGCTTTTACCAGTACGTCTTTATATAAAGTAACACTATACTCTTTCCATTCTTCCAAGGTAGAGTCAAAGCCTTCTTGGCACACCTTTTCATACTGCTCTTCTAAGGCTTTTAAAATAACAGCAAAGGCCTCCTTACGGTCCACCTCTACCCCTGCGATTGCAAAAGACATGATTTTATCCTTCAAATCCTCGCTGACTTCCTCAATAGTCGTATGTGTATTGATACCAATCCCTAAGACAATGTAGTTAATCTCTTCCATGGTGCCATTCATTTCTGTTAGAATACCCACCATTTTACGAGACCCTACCAATATATCATTCGGCCATTTAATGCCCGCCTCTGAAAGTCCCAAGGCACGGAATGCTTTCACCAAGGCTACACCTGCCATCAAGGTACATTTAGATGCTTCCATAGGTAGAAATTTTGGTCTTAGAATTAAGCTAAACCAAAGTCCTTTTCCATACGGAGAATACCAACCTCTCGACAAGCGACCACGACCAGAAGATTGTTCTTCTGCACAGACTACAGTACCTTCTGGAACTCCATCCATGGCTAATGCTTTCGCAATACTATTCGTCGACTCTAATCGTTCTTCGTACACGTAATAACGGCCAAAGGATTTTGTTTGCAGTACCCCTTCCATCTCCTCAGGGCTAATCAGATTTGGTTCCTCCAACAACCGATATCCTTTTTTTGTGAAGGATTCAATCACATAGCCACGCTTGCGTAGCACTTCTATATGCTTCCAAATTGCTGTACGCGATACATGGCAAGCCTCTGACATAGCTTGTCCTGATACAAATTGATTTCTGTTTTCTTTTAAAAAGTCTAGTATTTCATCTCTCACGGCTTGTCGCCTCCTTACCCTTAGCGAGGTTTACAATACGATTGTACAGAGGTCCTACATAAATTGCAAGTCTTTTCTACGTAATTCAGTCCTCCTAGCTATGCGAATTTGGTACAACTAAACAAGATTCACTATGCGCACCGTGTTGCATCCCCTAATATGCACAAAAGGCATCTTCCCTATAGGGAAGATACCTTGGCTATAGCATCTCAGATTATTCTTTTGATGTATCAATTTTATCTGGCATCACGATGCCTGCTACTTCTAGAGGAGACTTCTTACTATTTGCTTCCTCTTCAGCTTTCGCTTGTGCCTCTTCTGGACTTAGTAAAGTACCATAGCGATACAAGTTTTCCACTTGTTTAGAATCAATGGTTTCTTCTTCTAATAAAGCTTTCGCCATATTGTGTAAGAAATCAATATTTTCTGTTAACAAGTTCATTACATCACCGTATGCTTCTGCTACGATGCGATGCATTTCATTGTCGATTTTTTCAGCTACCGCTTCACCATAGTTGCGTTCAGAACCTAAGCTTTTTCCTAAGAATACTTGCTCTTGGTGTTCACCAAATACCAATGGTCCTAACTCATCACTCATACCCAAACGAGTAATCATTTCACGAGCAATGTTCGTTACCATTTGCAAGTCTCCAGAAGCACCGCTACTGATTTCTTTCAGTACAATCGCCTCTGCACAACGTCCACCCAAAGCCACACGAATTTGTGCTAACAATTGGGAACGAGTCATATAGTTTTTCTCTTCTTGTGGAAGCATCATCGTGTAACCACCTGCACTGCCACGAGGGATGATTGTTACTTTATGAACTGGATCTGCATTCGGCCATAAATGAGCCACAATCGCATGTCCAGATTCATGGTATGCAGTCAATTCACGTTCTTTTTCACTCACCACATGACTTCTACGTTCAGGACCATAGCTTACTTTTTCGCTAGCCTCTTCTAAGTCATGCATGGAAATCGATTTACGATCTTGACGCGCTGCTAATAAAGCCGCTTCATTCAACAAATTACTCAAATCTGCACCGGTAAAACCAGGTACTTTTTTCGCAATCGTTTTTAAATCTACATCTGGATCTAATGGTTTATTACGTGCATGGACTTGTAAAATCGCCTCACGACCACGAAGATCTGGACGACCTACAGTCACTTGACGGTCAAAACGACCTGGACGTAATAAAGCTGGGTCTAGAATATCTGGTCGGTTCGTAGCCGCAATGGTAATAATACCTTCATTGGCACCGAAACCATCCATTTCTACCAATAATTGGTTCAATGTTTGCTCTCGTTCATCATGACCGCCACCAAGACCGGCGCCACGTTGACGACCTACTGCATCAATTTCATCGATGAAAATAATGCATGGTGCATTTTTCTTGGCTTGATTGAATAAATCACGCACACGGGAAGCACCGACACCAACGAACATTTCGACAAAGTCAGAACCACTAATAGTAAAGAATGGAACCCCTGCTTCCCCTGCTACAGCACGAGCTAGCAAGGTTTTACCTGTACCTGGAGGGCCAAATAATAAGACCCCTTTTGGAATTTTAGCGCCGATAGCGTTAAATTTACCAGGATTGCGTAAGAATTCAACGACTTCTTCCAATTCTTGTTTTGCTTCATCTGCACCAGCTACATCTTTGAATGTCACATTGACTTTACCTTCTCCTTGCATTTTAGCACGAGATTTGCCAAAGTTCATGACACGACCAGATCCACCTTGTGTAGACTGCATCATAAAGAACCAGAATCCAATAATCAATACAATTGGTAAAGCAGATGTTAATAAGCTTACCCACCACGCTGGTTGCTCAGGCGGCTGCGCCGTTACATCTACACCACCTTCGGACAGTTTTGCAAAAATACCTGCATCACTTGGTGCATAGGTAGCAAATTCTGTACCAGATTTTAATTTACCCGTAATAGAATGATCCCCTGTAATTGTGACACTCTCTACATTTTTTCGTTGCACCTCTTGTAGGAACGATGTATATGTAATTTCTGATTTATTTTTCGTACCTTCAGAAAAAGAGTTGATGGCTGCCACTGCGGCCACAATAATCAACAAATAGAGGAGTACATTTTTTAAGCCTCGCTTCAAATTTTTCTCCTTTCTCATCTATAATCTAAATTGATACTTATTTATCATATCAAATTTTGTCGAATATATCAACGATTATTGATAGACTTCTTCTTTTAAAATGCCGATATATGGCAATTGACGATATTTTTCATCGTAATCTAATCCGTAGCCGATAACAAACTCATCTGGGATAACAAACCCTTCATAGTCTACATGAACATCGACTTTACGACGATCTGGTTTATTCAACAAGGAACATAGACGAACGCTTGCTGCCTTACGAGATTGTAAGTTTTCTAGTAAATAGGACAAAGTTGTACCTGTATCCACAATATCTTCTACGACAATGACATGCTTTCCTTCCACGGGACGGTCTAAATCTTTTAAAATACGTACGACTCCACTGCTCACAGTGCTGCTACCATAACTAGAGCAGGAAATAAAATCCATCTTCACATCGCCTTCAATATGACGTGCCAAATCTGTAAAGAATACAATGGCCCCTTTTAATACGCCTACAAGGACAATTTCTTTACCTCTATAATCTTCTGTAATTTGGCGACCTAATTCCGCCACTCGTTTTTGAATTTGTTCTTCTGAAAGCAATAATTCTTTCACTTCTGGTATCATAGTAACTCCTTATTAGTTAGGTCTATTTCTTTTCTATGTCACTACATAGAACAATCTTAATTGTATCATATGACGTGAAAACTTGCACCTGACGAAAACGAAATTCTTTTCCTTTGGGACCTTTCACCAATGAAAGTAAGGTATCCATTATCCTTTGGCTCAACTGTTCTGGCCGTACATAAGGACCTAATATTCGTTTCCATAACCGGCTCACTAAGGCATCATGCTCACCCATTAAGCCTCGTTTATCTAGCACGATGCCCTCTTCATCATAACTGACATAGTCCAATTCTAACCGTGCCACCTCTTGCTCAAAATAGGATGCATCACATTGCGCCAATGCGGCTAATCGCTGCAAAGCATTCACTGTTCGGGGATACCTCTCTGTACAAGTAGGTATTAGGACTTGTCGAATCCAATTTCTATCATAAGTCGTATCTAGATTCGATGCATCATCTCCATGAAAACATTGTAACCACTTAGCATAGTCTTGTAATACCTGCTTTGGTACGGTCAAACAAGGTCGCCACACATCTTCTGTTAGGGTCCTCATACCTTGCAATCCCTCTAATCCAGACCCACGCAATACATGCGCTAAAACGGTTTCCCCTTGATCGTCTAAATGATGAGCCGTCACAATATATTCATAGCCCTTATCGTCTGCAATCTCTCGCAAATGTTCATACCGCAGTTGGCGTCCCATCATTTCAAAGGATATACCTGCATCTTTGGCCTTTTCCATTACATTTTCTGTGACCGTAAAACATGGCATACCAAATTGCAACGCATACCATTCCACCAACGTGACTTCTTCCACTGCCTCTGGTCTTAGACCATGGTCCATGGTAAACACCCCTACATTGGTGAATCCTTCTAGGTACATATAATGCAATAAAGCGATAGAATCTACCCCACCAGAACAGGCTAGCAATACTGGCGTGTCTGTTGTGATTGAGTCCCCCATAGCTGCTGTCACTGATTGTCGTAATTGTAACAAAGTAGACCATGTATCTCCGTACAAATCTTTCTCTTGGCTGCGATTCATAGGCGTAGTACAGTGAAACATGCGTTGTCGATACACATGATACTGATCGATACAAGTCTCTCCATAGAATTGATTTAACACAGTACGACTGTTCTCCACTTGCTCTGCCAACTCTTCCATCGTCAACAAGGGCACTACCATCTCCATATGCTTCCTTGTTTCATTTGCTTTTTCTACTTCAATAACCGTGTGAAAGTCCCCTTGACTTTCATAGGCATCTAACAAACTGTCCACCAAAGTTGCCCAAGAATAATAGGATTTATCTTGCTCCATATTGTGATTGCCACCCTTCTAAGCCATCCGCTTCACTGACCACAATGGAACCAATTTGATACGTATCCATGAGGGACGTAATAATCTCAGCCCCTGGTACAATGATATCTACACGCCCTGGTTGCAAGCCTTTCACTTTCAACCGTTCCTCACGGCTCATATAACGAAGCTGTAGTATCATAGCTTCAATAGTGCCGCGATCCATACGATGCCCCTGTATTTGTTTAGGATCGTACGTTTCCATTTGTAAATCCATAGCTGCCAAGGATGTTGCTGTACCGCCAATACCGATAAACTCGCCAAATGTTCCTTCAATAGGTAATTCATCCCACATGTGCACAGTTTCTTCCCACACACGTTGCGGCCCCTCTGCGGACATCTCTTGCATACGCACCGCACCAGCAGGATAGGATTTTGTAAAATACACATGGTTCACATCGCCTAAGGCAATTTCCGTACTTCCGCCCCCTACATCGATAGTAGCATAGTGAAAGTCTGGATACTCATAGACTGTAGCCCCTTTAAATCCATAGGTCGCCTCTTCATCACCACTTAGCACACGATACTCCATGGGACATACCTGATTGGCTTGTGCTAAGAAGTCCTTACCATTCCCTGACTCTCGAATGGCACTCGTAGCAAGACCAATACGAATCGTAGCACCGTAATCATCTAAGACCGCACAGATGTCTTTAAGTGCTTGTAGACTACGTTCCATAGCTTCCTTCGTTAATAAACCTTCCGCCGTACGTTTTCCTAACTGTGTGGTCCATAATTGCTTTGGTTCATTCTGCCATTTTGAGCCGTCATAGGTACCCAATAATACCCGAAATGAGTTAGATCCTAAATCTACAATCCCTATGCGACTACCTTGTTCTACTATATATTGTTCCATCTTTATCACGCAACTTTCTACCTTAGTGATTTACATTCATATTTAATCCATCTATGGGACGCACAAAAAAAGTGATACTTTTGTATCACTTTCCCTTATCGAACATAAGGAACTTCCCCAGGTTTCACTAGACCAAGTTCTTCCCGTGCTACACCTTCGATATGTTTATCATCTTCTAACAATTTTTTTTGTTCAGATAAACTTTCATTTTCCTTTTTCAGTTCCTGTAATTGTTGTTCTAACTGTTGCTTCTCTTGATGCAAACTATAAATTGTATATACTTGTTGCACTAATACCAATGCAAATAAAATACAAATAGCATAGCGCACCTTTTTCCATATACCATTTGCCTTCGCCCTCACAGGACGTCTCGGTCTTTTAGTACCGTTCTCCATGGTCTTCACTCCCGATTTCTATCTGTCTTGTTATCTCTTTTATCTATACCTTTTCTTTACCATCATGTATAGCTTAATCTATAGTTGTATTATAGCATATCTCCGTAGTTCCGTGTAAACCTCATTCCTACTCACCGACTACAAGGCCATACATGAATGCATTAAAAAGCGACCCCACGAGGAGGTCGCCTTTTATATGTGAATGTAAGGATTAACTATTCACCTTTGTAGTTCAATACTTTTTG
>CAUUIH010000070.1:0-7387 GCA_963545165.1 uncultured Veillonella sp. | reverse complement strand
TTCCTCATGTGGAATGTGGTATAATAGCAAGAGACTTAGGCGCCACGTCCATGAACGACATCAGCGACGGCTTGTCCAGCGAGCTCAACGAGATTGCTAAGGCATCGCAGGTAACCATTTACATTGATGAAAGTGCTTTGCCCATCCATCCAGAGGTACATGCCTACTGTGAAAGTCACCAGATGAGTCTGTACTATCCTATGTGGACAGGGGGAGAAGACTTTCAGTTAGTAGGTACTATTCCAGCTGATAAGGCGCAGGAGTTGCCGGCTGATACATTTACGATTATCGGACATGTCAAAACAGGCAAAGCAGAAGTATTGATAGAGCGTGATGGACAGTGGGTAACGGTGAAAGCTAAAGGATATAATCATTTATCTAAGGCTTAAATACTAGTAGATATATTATGTTTAGTGATAGAGGACGCAAAAATGCGTCACTGCTATTAGTATAAGATATAATAGTGGATTGCACTTATACCATGATATAGTATCATCAGAAATGTAAATACTAAAATTAGAAAGTTAATACGAACATACTGAGTTTGTCGCTAGAATTTCACATATATGGAGTAATATAAGATAGAACAATAAAGGATAACTATGAACACCATACAATATACAACACATTCCGTAGAGGAAACGTTGGCTCTAGGCCGTAGTCTAGGGAAATTTATGAAAGACTATGAAAGCCCTATTTGCATTGCCTTGGATGGCACGTTAGGGGCGGGGAAAACGCATTTTTCCCAAGGGATTGCCAAAGGTTTTGGGGTTACCGAAGAAGTGACAAGTCCTACGTTCGCCTTGATGAATACCTATGAAGTAGATGGTGCTTACTTGTACCACTTCGATTTATATCGAATGGATTTGGTAGAAGAACTGGAAACCATTGGCTTTTACGAATATACAGAGGAAACGAAGACTGTTGTGGAATGGGCTAGCAAGTTTACTGACGAATTGCCAGATACGACGGTGTGGATTGAGATTTCTGTCGATGATGAGGGGTCTCGTCAGTTCACAGTTCGTACGGATGTACTTTCAGAGGAAATATTACAACGCATAGGAGAGAGCCTATGATTTTAGGGATTGAAACGAGTAGTGCCATTGCCAGTGTGGCGGTGGGAAATGACAAAGAAATACGGAGCGAACTCATTGTACAGGCAGGGCTTACTCACTCTGAGCAATTAGTGCCACATATTGAAACGGTGTTGACAACAGGAAAAGTGAAAAAATCCGATATTACCGGCATTGCTGTAACTATTGGACCTGGCTCCTTTACAGGCTTGCGCATTGGTTTAGGCACGGCGAAGGCATTGGCGTACGCTTGGAATGTACCTGTTATAGGTGTACTTACGACGGATGTATTAGCACAAGGATTTATGTATTCTAACTATCGTGTGTGCACTGTTGTGGATGCCCAGAAAAAACAGGTCTATGCACGTCAATATGCATGGAATGGCAGAGCTATGGATGCATTGGACTCAGTAGAAGTTCATCAAGTGCCAGAATTGCTAACATCATTAGTGAATTTATGTGAACAGCAATCAGTGGTCATCGTAGGAGATGGTCTGAAACGTTTGGAAAAAGAGTATGCTTTAGGTGTAGAAGAAGGTCGTATTGACCCAATGAAACTCGTACTAGGTCATGAATCGAAACAGCGACCACGGGCATCGCATGTCATCCAAGTGGCATTGCCACAATTTATGAGTGGAAACATTCCCGATGCACAGTCTATTGAGCCATTCTATATTCGTAAATCAGAAGCGGAAGTAGTTTGGGATGAGAAAAATAAAGATATCCTAGCTACTGGTACGTACGTGGAACCAACAGTAGTAGTTCGAGAAGCAGCAGGTGAACGATAATGGTCATACTACGTGAAGCATTGCGCACCGATATTGAAGGTATCTACGAAATTGAACGTGCCTGTTTTTCTACACCTTGGACGAAAGAGGCACTCCTAGACGATTTAGAAGTGGAAGATAAGCTATACCTTGTGGCGGAAACGGAAGACGGCAAGATTATTGGCTATGCAGGATCTTGGCTAGTCTTGGATGAAGGACAGATTACAAATATTGCCATACATCCTGAATATCGTCGTGCAGGTTATGGAGCCAAAATGACTCGTAAGTTAACGCAAATGCTCCGTAAACAAGGTATGAAACATATTTTTTTAGAAGTGCGCGTTTCCAATATTGTAGCCCAAGCGATGTATCGTAGACTTGGCTTTACAGCGGTAGGCGTGCGCAAACAATTTTATTCCGATCCAGTAGAAGATGGATTGATTATGACGAAAGAAATGGAGGAACTGGCATGAGTATCTATACACTAGCTATTGAAACTAGCTGTGATGAAACGTCGGCAGCGGTGCTGCAAGATGGCAGAACGGTGATTTCCAATGTGATTTCTAGCCAAGTTCCGATTCATAGAAAATTTGGCGGTGTTGTGCCGGAGGTGGCCTCTCGTCATCATATAGAACAGATTATGCCTGTCATCGACCAAGCTTTGGCAGATGCGAACTTGACCTTAGACGATATGGATCATATCGGTGTTACTTATGGTCCCGGCTTAGTGGGTGCTTTGCTAGTAGGTGTGTCTGCGGCGAAGGCTTTATCCTTCGGGAAAGATATCCCATTAGTAGGCGTGCATCATATGGAAGGTCATATCTTTGCGAACTTCCTGTTGCATCCTAACTTGGAACCACCGTTCTTGTGCTTAGTTGTGTCTGGTGGACATACCATGATTGTTCATGTCACAGATTATGAAAGCTTTCAGGTACTGGGGCAAACACGGGATGATGCAGCAGGGGAAGCCTTCGATAAAATTGCACGTGTATTAGGCTATCCATATCCAGGGGGACCACATATCGATGCGTTGGCAAAACAGGGCAATCCAGAGGCCATCGATTTTCCAAGACCCTTATTAGAAAAAGGAAACTTTGACTTTAGTTTCAGTGGTTTGAAGTCGGCTGTTCTGAATTATATCAATGGAAAGCAGCAAAAAGGGGAATCCATCTGTCATGAAGATGTGGCAGCGTCCTTTCAAAAGGCTATTACTGACGTATTGGTAGAAAAAATGAAAGAAGCAGCTCATGCATTGGGAGAAACGAAGATTGCTCTGGCTGGCGGTGTATCTGCAAACAGTGGGTTGCAACGAGATTTACAAGCTATGTGTGAAGCGGAAGGTTTGACCTATCTCACAGCGGGATCTATGTTGGCTACAGACAATGCAGCGATGATTGGTTGCCGAGCGTACTATATGGCTCAAGCTGGTAAATTCAGTAATTACACGTTAAATGCAAAACCGTCCATTCCATTGGGCAGTGATTTGTGGAAAGGAAACCAGCATGGCTAGTTGGAAAGAGATTCTAGACAAAGAAACAGACTTATATCCAACACAACAGGCATTACTATTACAATTTTCTCAGCGATTAAGCTTTGGTAAAGCCATCAGTGAACAAGGGGTGTCCCTCTTAGTGCAAGCTAAGGATGGACACCTTTTACTCAGTGGAGCATTAGATAACAGTCACACGGGAATGGTGCAGAAATACAAGGTCCCTATGAATCATCCTATTCAGCAGATGTTGAATACTGGAAAGCCTTATGCAGGTGTCATGGATTGGGAGGAACCTACGGATATAGGAGTCACAATCGAGTCTTATCATGCCTATGTGTATCCCATCGTAGACAATGGGGGCAAGTGTATCGGTGCTTGTGCATTCACAAATCCTGTATCGGAAGTGTACTCCAATCGCTATGATGAGTTTATGTCCATCGTATCACAGACGACCTTTCAAGGCATGTTGGTGCCACAATTACAACAACCAGAATTGTATGAGGGGATTTCAGTTTTAGATGGGATTCTCTTTTTTGAACAAGATGGAACCATACTGTATGCCAATAGAGCGGCGAAAAAACTGGGGGATATCCTAGGCATCGATCGGCGATTGCAGGGGACCTCTATTTATAGCAGTACTTTGAAAGTAGGCCGTATCAAAAAGGCATTAGAAGATAGAGTAGGCACCATTGACGAAGAACTATATGGTGATATTGCTCTACGACAAGTGATGATTCCTGTCGTTCTTGGGGTAAAGTGGAAACGTGGTATCTTGGTGTTGCAAGATAAAACGGAACTTCGGAAGCGGGATCAAGAGTTATTGGTGAAAAATTCTGTTATTAAAGAAGTTCACCATCGTGTGAAAAATAACCTGCAATCTGTGGCGGGCTTACTGCGCATGCAAAGTCGTCGCAGTGGGTCCGATGATGTGAAACAAGCGTTACAAGATAGTATTCATCGTATTGAAAGTATGGCTCTGGTTCATGAAATCGTGTCAAATTTTGACGAAGACTACGTGGCATTGCGCAGTATTATCGAAGAATTATGGCGCTTGTTGCGGCAAGGATTAGGCTCTTCTGAACAACGCATCGATATGGAATATATGGGAGAAGATATTATTATGTCCTCTCACAAGGCCAGCTATGTGTCCTTAGTCATGAATGAACTGTTTTCCAATCTTTTTAAACATGCTTTCAAAGATAGAACGGAAGGTCAAGTGCAGGTAGATGTGCGAGACGTAAAGGATGAGGATCATGGTGATAGGCTACACATTACTATTCGCGATACAGGTTGTGGTTTGCCAGATGATTTTGAAAGTACCCGACAACGTCGGTTGGGATTACAGATTATCGACAACCTAGTGCGTAATGAACTGGACGGAAGGATTTCTTGGACATCCCAAGGAACGGGGACATTGGTAGATATTTGGATACATAAAGGAGAAGAATATGCGCGTCTTAGTAGTAGATGATGAGTCGCTAATTCGCATGGACTTGCGAGATATATTAGAAAGCCAAGGGCATACGGTGGTAGGTGAAGGCGCCAATGGAGTGGAAGCAATCCAATTATGCCAAGACCTGGTGCCAGATATCGTGCTCATGGACGTGAAAATGCCGGAATTGGATGGCATTGAGGCAGCCCGTCAAATTCGCCATAAGCGATTGGCACCGGTAGTGCTCTTAACGGCGTATAGCCAAGATGATTTAATCCAAAAAGCATCCCAATCTGGGGTCTATGGCTACTTGATTAAGCCTTTACGTGAAACAGACTTAGGTCCAGCTCTGCAGATGGCGATGAGTCGCTTCCAAGAAGAACGTGATTTATTAGAACAGGTCAAAGGTTTGGAAAGTTCCTTAGAAGAACGAAAATATGTGACGAAAGCAACGGGCATATTGATGGAGCTCCATGGATTTTCCGAGGAAAAGGCGTACGAAAAAATACGAGCTTTCAGTATGGATAAACGCATTAGTATTATAGATACATGTAAAAAGATTATTGCAGCCCACGCAGCAAAATCGTAAGTACAAAAAAGTAGTTGGTCAAAAAGTCAAAAAGGGCTTGCAAAAATTTAAAAATGATTTATAATAATACTTGTGATTAGCACTCACCATTATTGAGTGCTAACATCGATATTATAGTGTATATGAGAAGAGGTATAACAATGAAACCATTAGGCGATCGTGTCATTATTCGTGTATTAGAAGTAGAAACAAAAACGGAAAGTGGTATCTTTTTAGCATCTTCCACAAAGGAACGTCCATCTGAAGGTACAGTTATCGCTGTGGGTCCTGGTAAATTATGTGACAATGGCGAACGTGTAGCACCAGAAGTAGAAGTGGGCAATACAGTTATGTTCTCCAAATATGCTGGCACTGAGTTTAAAATTGATGGTGTTGACCATTTAATTATCAGTGAAAAAGATATTTTAGCAGTATTATAATCTAACCAATCAGGGGGATGATTTCCCCATAGAGGAGGCTATACAATGGCAAAAGAAATTTTATTTAACGAAGAAGCACGCCGTGCATTAGGCCGTGGCGTTGACCAATTAGCAAATGCTGTAAAAGTAACATTAGGACCTAAAGGTCGTAATGTAGTATTAGAGAAAAAATTTGGTGCCCCAACAATTACTAACGATGGTGTTACTATCGCTCGCGATATTGAACTTCCAGATCCATTTGAAAACATGGGTGCTCAATTAGTGAAAGAAGTAGCTACAAAAACAAACGATGTAGCTGGTGATGGCACTACAACTGCTACAGTATTGGCGCAAGCTATGATCCAAGAAGGTATGCGTAACGTAGCTGCTGGTGCGAACCCAATGATTCTTAAAAAAGGTATCGAATTAGCTGTTAAAAAATTAGTAGCTGAAATTCAATCCAAAGCTATCGATGTAAACGGCAAACAAGACATCGCTCAAGTAGCATCCGTATCCGCAGCTGATGAAGAAATCGGCGCATTGATCGCGGAAGCTATGGACCGTGTAGGCAACGACGGTGTAATCACTGTAGAAGAATCCAAAACATTACAAACTGAATTGAACGTAGTAGAAGGTATGCAATTCGACCGCGGTTATTTATCTCCTTACATGGTAACAGACCCAGATAAAATGGAAGCTGTTGTGAACGAACCATTAATCTTGATTACTGACCGCAAAATCTCCGTTATCGCTGACTTATTGCCAGCCCTTGAAAAAGTGGTGAAACTTGGTAAAGAACTTGTTATCATCGCTGAAGACGTAGACGGCGAAGCATTGGCTACATTAGTAGTGAACCGCCTTCGTGGCACATTAAAAGCAGTAGCAGTGAAAGCTCCTGGATTTGGCGACCGTCGTAAAGCTATGTTAGAAGACATCGCAATCTTAACTGGTGGTGTTGTAATCAGCGAAGAAGTGGGCTTGAAATTAGAAAACGTAGATTTAGAACATCTAGGTACAGCTCGTCAAGTTCGCATCACTAAAGACGAAACTATCATCGTTGATGGTAATGGCGATAAAGACGTAATCGCTCGCCGTGTGGCACAAGTTCGTGCACAAGCAGATGAAGCGACTTCTGAATTCGATAAAGAAAAATTACAAGAACGTTTGGCTAAATTGTCCGGCGGTGTAGCTGTTATCGAAGTAGGCGCAGCAACAGAAGTAGAATTAAAAGACAAAAAACTTCGCATTGAAGATGCATTGAACGCGACTCGTGCAGCTGTAGAAGAAGGTATCGTTGCAGGTGGTGGTACTACATTGATTGACATCATCCCAGCATTAGACGGTATCGAAGCAACTGGCGATGTATTGACAGGTGTAAACCTTGTGCGCCGTGCTGTGGAAGAACCGCTTCGCCAAATCGCTTACAATGCAGGTTTAGAAGGTTCCGTTGTCGTAGAACGTGTTAAATCAACTGAAAGTGGCATCGGTTTCAACGCATTAACAGAAGAATATGTAGACATGGTCAAAGCTGGTATCGTGGACCCTGCCAAAGTAACACGCTCTGCCTTGCAAAATGCAGCTTCCATCGCAGCATTAGTATTAACTACTGAATCCATCGTAGCTGATAAAGTAGAAG
>CAUUIH010000069.1:0-7614 GCA_963545165.1 uncultured Veillonella sp. | reverse complement strand
TATGTTATATATTGAATATCCAAAATGTACGACTTGCAAACGAGCAAAAAAATATTTAGATGACCATGGCATTACCTATACGCACCGTGATATTAAAGAAGAAAATCCAACAGCGGAAGAATTAGGTGTATGGTATCCAAAAAGTAAGAAAGCAGATATTAAAGCCTTCTTTAATACATCCGGTCAAATTTATCGTGGAGAAGGTATCAAAGATAAGTTGCCAACTATGACAGAAGATGAGAAATTAGCGTTATTAGCAACAAATGGTATGTTGGTGAAACGTCCTATTTTGGTATTAGAAGATACAGTGCTTGTTGGATTTAAAGAACCAGAGTGGGAAGAAGCGTTAAAACGCAATGGTTTACTGTAGCTATTTTTAATAAGTTGTGGTATACTAAAGGTAACTTTTATAGAATCTATTAAAAGAGTGAGCTGCGGCTCACTCTTTCTCTTATACTGTGGCAAGGAGGGGATAAGATGAAACGTGACGCCGTAGAGGAATTTGTGTCCGAAGTAGTAGAAACGATTATAGAGTCTACGGAGTTAGAGCTTGTGGATGTGGAATACGTGCATGAGCGGGAATGGTACTTGCGCGTATTTTTAGACAAAGAGGGAGGCATCGATTTAGATGACTGCCAAATGGTGAGTGAAAAATTAAGCGAAGTATTAGATGCAAAAGACCCAATCAAGGAGAATTACTTATTAGAAGTATCTTCGCCAGGATTGGATCGAGTATTGAAAAAAGAAAAAGATTTCATTCGTTACCATGGACGTGATGTGGATATTCAATTGTTTAAACCAATTGATGGCAAAAAACAATATACGGGATCCTTACAAGGATATTCTGATACAGTCATCACCATTCAGGTGCAAGAAGAACGTATTGACCTAGAACGTGCAGCGATTGCACAAATTCGTTTACATTTAGATTTTTAAGGGAGGAAACCAGTGAGTCAAGAATTAGTACAAGCGGTATTAGCAGTTACTAAACAAAAAGGTGTGGCGCCAGAGATTATTTTTGATTCTCTTGAAGTGGCATTATTACAAGCCTATCGTAAAGAAGTAGGAGCCAATCAAGAGGCGTATATTTATTTCAATCGTGAAACAGGAGATTACAAAGTGTTGGCTAAGAAAACAGTAGTGGACACGCCTGAAAACGAAGAAGTAGAAATTGCTTTAGTTGATGCTCGTCAATTGGACAAACGTATGGAAATCGGCGATATTATCGAAGTAGATGTAACACCTAAAAACTTCGGTCGTAGTGCAGCCCATACGGCAAAACAATTGTTGATTCAACGCTTGAAAGAAGCAGAACGCAATATTGTTTATGATGAATACTCTAGCCGTGAAGGCGATATTTTGACTGGTTTAGTGGAACGTATTGAAGGTCGAAATGTATTCATTAACTTAGGAAAAACTGAGGCGATTTTACCTGTATCTGAGCAAATTCCTAGTGAAAGCTATGCTGTGGGAGACCGCATTAAATGCTACATCGTGGAAGTGAAAAAGACTACTAAAGGTCCTCAAATCATGATTTCCCGTACACACCCTGGTTTATTAAAACGCTTGTTTGAATTGGAAGTACCGGAAATTGCGGAAGGTACTGTAGAATTGAAATCGGTAGCTCGTGAACCAGGTATGCGCTCTAAAATCGCTGTTGTATCTCGCGAGGAAGAAGTGGATGCAGTAGGCGCTTGTGTAGGTCCTAAAGGGCAACGTGTACAAAATATCGTAGATGAGCTAAATGGCGAAAAAATCGATATTGTGAAATGGGACGAAGATCCAGCGGTATATATTGCCAATGCCTTAAGCCCAGCAAAAGTGGTAAGCGTAGTGGCTCGTGATGAAGAAAAAATATCTTCCGTTGTGGTGCCAGATTACCAACTGTCACTAGCCATCGGTAAAGCAGGTCAAAATGCCCGCTTAGCAGCGAAATTAACAAATTGGAAAATCGATATTAAAAGTGAAACACAAGCGGCTGAAGCCGGTGAATATGTGGAATCTGACGATATGATTTCCTTGGATGCTTTTGGAGATGAAGACTAATATGAAACAGAAGTCTCAGCCTATGCGAGTATGTGTGGGATGTGGAGAACTTCTTCCCAAGAAAGAATTAACACGTGTTGTGTTGAGTCCAACGGGAGAGATTTCTATAGACCCTACAGGTAAAGCTCCTGGACGGGGAGCCTATATGGAAATGAAAGTAGAATGCTTAGACATGGCGTATAAAGCCAAACGATTAGAGCGTTCATTAAAACATAAAGTTTCACAAGAAATTTATGAATCTTTGAAGGAACAAATATCCCATGAATAAAGAAAAAGTGTTGAATATATTAGGATTAGCACAGCGAGCAGGTCGCTTGTTATCGGGCGATTTTGTAGTGGAACGGTCCATGAAACGACAAGCCTATCCTCTGTTGATTATGGCGGAAGATTGTGCGCAGAATAATGCTAACAAATATAGGCACTTGGCCGACTCTTATGAGGTACCCCTTCGTTTGGTAGGGACCAAAGAAGAATTAGGAAGAGCACTGGGAAAAGAAATGCGAGCAGTTATATTAGTAAATGACGCTGGATTTGCTAAATCCTTGCTAGCTGAAATAGACAAGAATCAGTAGAGGGGGAATGTAGATGTCCAAAAAAAGAGTATATGAAATTGCAAAAGATCTTGGTGTAGAAAATAAAGTAGTGATTGATGCTTTAAAAAAACACAATGTAGAAGTGAAAAGCCATATGAGTACAGTGGAGGATTCACAAGTTTCTATGATTAAACAATCCTTGGTAGGTGGCGCTAAGCAAGTACAAAGCGAGGCACCAAAAGCAACTCAACAAGCGCCGCAAAAGAAAGTTCACGAATACCATCGTAATGACCAAGGTGAAAAGCGTGGACCTAAACAAGATAAAAATCACCGTAACGATCGTGGAGAGCGTAATGACCGTGGTGAAAAACGCGACCGCCCATTTAATCGAGATAATAAAAACAATGGCCAGCGAGATCATCACAACGACAGAAATGACCGTGGAGATAACCGTTCTAACCAACGAAGTGGTCAAAACCGCGATGGTCGCCGTCCTGAAGGTCGCAATGATCAACGTCAAGAAAACCGCAATGGCGGTAATCGTCCTAACAATGGTGGCAGATTCGATCGCAATAATGATCGTAACAACAATCGTAATAATGATCGTCGTAATGACGGACAACGTCGTGAACGTCGCTTAGAGATTCCACAAGTGGATCCATCGATGACAGCAAAACCAGAAGGTCGTGATCGTCAAGCTAGTCGTGAAGCAGATCGTCAAAAAGAAAATCGCCGTTATGAATCTGAACATCGCAATGAAAATCGTAACGAGCGTCGCAATAAAAAAGATAAAAAAGGTAAAAAAGGGGAACGTACCCAATCCTTAGTATCTTCGGCATTGCAAAAAAATAAAAATAAAGTAAAACAACGTAATGAGCAACACATTAAACAAAAAGAGGAAGAACGTCGTCGTGCAGAAGCAGCTATTGCTACGTCTATCGAACTATCTGGTCCGTTAACAGTGAAAGAATTGGCTGAAAAAATGGGCCGTGAAGTATCTGAAATCATTAAAAAATTGATGATGCTTGGCGTGATGGCTACGATTAACCAAGAAATCGATGTGGAAACGGCAATGGTATTAGCAGAGGACTTCGGTGTAGAAGTGGTAGAAGTAGAACCTGAACAAGATCCTACAGAAATCGTGGAAATCGAAGATAGTCCAGAAAGCTTACAACCTCGTCCACCAGTTGTTACTATCATGGGTCACGTTGACCATGGTAAAACATCTTTGTTGGATGTGATTCGTTCTACCAATGTAACAGCTTCGGAAGCGGGCGGTATTACACAACATATCGGTGCGTACCAAGTTCGCTATGAAGGCAATAAAATTACATTCCTAGATACACCGGGCCATGAGGCTTTCACAGCGATGCGTTTACGTGGTGCTCAATCTACGGATATTGCTGTCCTTGTCGTAGCCGCAGATGACGGCGTGATGCCACAAACTATTGAAGCTATTAACCATGCAAAATCTGCAGAAGTGCCAATTATCGTGGCGATCAATAAAATGGATAAACCAGGTGCCAACCCTGACCATGTAAAACAACAGTTGTCCGAACATGGCTTGTTGCCAGAAGAGTGGGGCGGCGATACCATCATGGTTCCTGTATCTGCGAAACAACGTCAAGGTATTGAAGATTTATTGGAAACTATCTTGCTTGTAGCAGAAGTGCAAGAATTGAAAGCAAACCCTAACCGTAAGGCGCAAGGTATCGTTATCGAGGCCCAATTGGACAAAGGACGTGGTCCTGTATGTACTGTATTGGTACAAAAAGGTTCTTTACGTGTAGGGGAAACGATCCTTGCTGGCGTGGCATACGGTAAAGTACGTGCTATGACTAATGAACGTGGGGAAAAAGTGAAAGTGGCTCGTCCATCCATGCCTGTGGAAATCTTAGGTTTATCCGATGTACCACAAGCCGGTGAAGTGATGTTCGCTGTAGATGACAACGAAGCTCGTTCCATTGCGGAAAAACGTATTGAAAAACAACGCATTACAGAAATGAATGCGAAAACAAAAGTCACTCTTGATGATTTGTTCAACCAAATGCAACAAGGAGAATTAAAAGACTTAAATATTATTATTAAAGGTGACGTACAAGGTTCTGTTGAAGCATTACGTCAATCCTTAGAGGGCATTAAAAACCCAGAAGTACGCATCAATATTATCCACAGTGCAGTAGGTGCCATTAACGAATCTGACGTGATGTTAGCCTCTGCATCGGGGGCGATTATTATCGGCTTTAACGTACGTCCAGATGCGAATGTACGTAAAGAAGCAGAAAAAGAAAGTGTTGACCTTCGCACATACCGTGTTATCTACGATGCCATCAATGAAATTGAAGCCGCTATGCGTGGTATGTTAACTCCTGAATTTAAAGAAGTTATCCTAGGCCGTGCAGAAGTTCGCCAAGTCATTTCTACACCGAAAGCTATCGTAGCTGGGTCTTATGTGACAGAAGGTAAAATAACGAATAACTCTGAAATTCGCTTAATCCGTGATGGTATCGTTATCCATGAAGGTCATATCGACTCCTTACGCCGTTTCAAAGATGAAGTGAAAGAAGTAGCGACAAGCTTTGAATGTGGTATTTCCTTGGAACGTTACCGCGATGTGAAAGAAGGCGACGTCATCGAAGCGTACAAAATGGAAGAAATTGCCCCAGAATTATAGGAGGTATCCATGAGCGAAGTTCGTGTACGAAAATTACAAGAGTTTATTAAACAAGAAGCAAGCCAAATCTTATTGCGTGGGTTGAAAGACCCTCGGATCGGATTTGTGACAGTTACCGATGTGCGTGTTACAGGTGATTTGCGAGAAGCTACGATTTATGTAAGCTTATTCGGCAGTGAAGCGGAGAAAAAGCAGTCTTTAGAGACATTGCGTAGAAGCGCTGGCTATTTCCGTTCTGAACTTGGGAAGGTGCTCCAATTGCGCCACATTCCTAGCATTGCCTTTGATGCAGATACATCCTTAGATTACAGCATGCACATCGAAGGATTATTAAATTCTATTAAACAAGAGGAACAATAATGGCGAAAATTAGTATTGATCAACTAAAAACAGCGATTGATACAGCCCATTCCATTCTTCTTACCGTTCATGTCAGCCCTGATGGAGATGCCATAGGCTCCATGCTCGCTATGTATGAAGCCTTGGTATCTCAAGGGAAAACAGTCCGTATGGTGGTGGATGATGTGATTCCTGAAAAGTTTTCTTTCCTTCCTTTATGCTCTAAGATTGAGCCTATTGAAAGTTTAGAAAACGGCTATACATCGGATATGCTACTCATTCTGGACGCTAGTACATTTGAACGAATCGGAGAAGTAGGTGTACGAGTGAGTGCACCTACTTTTAATATAGACCATCATATTTCTAATACAGAATTTGCAGATGGCTTATATTTGCGCCAAGATTTTTCTTCTACTGGAGAAACGGTGGCGTACCTATGTAAGATGTGGAATTGGGAAATTACTCAATCGATGGGTCAAGCCTTGTATATGGCGATGGCTACCGATACTGGATTCTTTAAATTCTCTAATACAACAGCGCACACGATGGAAATGGCAGGCCAATGCTTACAAGCAGGAGCACAACCACATGTAATTTCAGAAGCTATTGAAATGGTGGAACCAGGTCGTATCGAGGTGATGAAAGAAGTGCTAGATAATGTAGCCTTTCACCATGAAGGACAAGTGGTATCTATGTGCTTGACCTTACCATTGATGGAGCGCATCGGAGATGACATAGATGGATTCGTAGATATGATTCGGAACATCAAAGGTGTGGATGTGGCTATCGTGTTGAAATCTAAAACAGAGACATTGACTCGTGCCAGCATTCGTAGCAAAGTACGTGATGCGAACCAAATTGCTAGCCACTTTGGCGGCGGTGGGCATATACGGGCTGCCGGTTGCTCCATCGATAGTCCTATCCATGAAGCGTTGGAACAAATCTTAGCGGTGATTGACTGATGGATGGTGTTATTTCCTTAATCAAGCCACCAGGCATTACGAGTCATGATGCAATCGGTATTTGTCGACGTATTCTGAAAGAACGTCGTATTGGTCACAGTGGAACCTTGGATCCCTTAGCCTATGGAGTGCTACCTATCTTTGTAGGCAAAGCGACAAGAGCCATTGAGTACACAGAATCCATCGGGAAGACTTATGTGGCGGAATGTAAATTTGGCGTTGCAACAGATACAGAAGATAGTACTGGCAATGTACTGCGTACTATGGATAGTATTGAGCCTCCTAGTTGGGACGAACTAGAGCGAGCAGTGCAGTCCTTTCAAGGTTCCATAGAACAGCGGCCATCCAAGTATTCTGCTATCAAAATTAATGGGCAACGAGCCTATGATTTAGCACGGGCAGGGGTGGACTTTGAACTACCTGCGCGGTTGATTCAAATCTATGAGATTGAGCTACTAGCCTATGTGTTTCCATTCTTTACCGTTCGAGTACGATGCTCTGCGGGGACTTATGTGCGTGCTTTGCTACGAGATATATGCCAACGACTTGGAGTATGTGGCATGATGACACAACTATGCCGTACAGCAGTAGGACAATGCGAAATTGAACACTCTGTGACGATTGAAGAGCTGGAAACGCTAGGGGAAGAAGTGGTGAAACCAGTGGATACCTTGTTGGATCATCTGCAAGCAGTGTATATCAATGATATCAACCGTACCCGATTAGTACAGGGCAAACAAGTTCCAATCCATACAGTGAAACTGAATGGAATGTTCTGCGTGTCCCCAGAGGAAATCCCCGTAGATACATTAGTAAGAGCTTATGATGTGAATGGATTTATGAGTATCTTGCGACGGTTGGAAACTACTTTGAAAGTGGAAAAAAATATATACATATAATATATGTCTGAAAAATGGTCAGGAACCTTATGGGAGCCGGGCCATTTTTTTATGTATACACTTTCTATAGTCTACGGTTGTGTTATAATAAAGAGTACACTGAAATAAAAGTTCTATTTCATATTTCAAAAGATAAGGATTAGTATGAATATTTTATATAC
>CAUUIH010000068.1:0-7780 GCA_963545165.1 uncultured Veillonella sp. | reverse complement strand
AAGCATAGCCATTGTCGATTAATGTGCTAATCATAGCAATGATTTCATCCATATGGGTAGATACACGAGGATATACATCGGCACGACGTACATGCAAGGCATCCATCACATCATAGTAGGCATCGATATAGCGATCGGAAATTACATTCCATGCTACCCCTTCGCCATTAGATGTATTGATGATTTTATCATCCACGTCAGTGAAGTTTTGGATATATGTCACTTTGTAGCCTACATGACTCAAATAGCGACGAATTGTATCCCAAGTTACGAAAGGGCGTGCATTACCGATATGAGGATGATTATATGGTGTAACACCGCATACGTAGATGCTAACTTCCCCTTCTTTCACAGGTTGGAACACTGATTTTTCTCGGGTCATCGTATTGAAAACTGTCAGTTCTCTCATTAGAAATAGCCTCCTTGTATGCACTTAGCCTAAACGGCGAAGCACCTTTTCTTTGCCAAATAAGGTAATAATATAATTCAAGTCAGGACCATGCATTTGACCTGTTGTAGCGATACGAATTGGCATAAATACAAATTTACCTTTTAATCCAGTTTCTTTCATAATCGATTTAATCGCTGATTTTACAGCATCTGGGGTAATCTCATCCATAGCTTCAATTTTTTCTTTGAAAGCTCCAATCACTGTTGGATAGGATTCCTCTGCTTTCACAGCTGCGATTTCTTCCGCATGTTCTGCATCTTCTATAATATCATCTTGGAAGAACATTCCTACTTCATCTACGATTTGTGCACCATAACTAATGTGGTCTTTCACGCAAGTACAAAGCATAGTCAACCAAGCTTGTTCCTCTGCAGATGGACTTTCACTAGCGTAGCCAGCTTTCACCAAGTGAGGCAAGCATAATTCATACAATGCTTCTGGTGTCAATTGTTTCATATAGTTAAAATTGATGTAATTCAATTTATCAATATCGAAGACTGCAGGATTTTTTGCCACTCGATCCATAGAGAATTTTTGTGATAATTCTTCCATCGTGAATAGCTCTTCTTCTCCTTCAGGAGCCCAGCCCAATAAAGCCAAGAAATTCACAATCGCTTCTGGCAAGTATCCTAATTCACGGTATTGTTCAACAGAAGTAGCACCATGACGTTTACTCATTTTTTTGCCATCTTTGCCCATGATCAAGGAAATGTGACCAAATGTTGGCACATCCCAACCCAAAGCTTTATAGATCACGATTTGGCGCGGTGTATTAGATAAATGTTCTTCCGCACGGATAACGTGGGAAATCCCCATTGTGTGATCATCCACCACAACGGCATAGTTATACACAGGGATTCCATCGGATTTTACGATAACGAAATCACCAATGCCATTAGATTCAAAGGATACATGACCACGAACCATATCGTCAAAAGCGACTGTTTCATGCAAGGGAACACGCAAACGGATAGTCGGTTTGCGACCTTCTGCTTTGTAAGCAGCCTTTTGTTCTTCCGTTAAATGATGGCAATGACCATTATATTTTGGAGTCTCTCCACGGCCTAATTGCTCTTCACGAACTGTATCTAATTCTTCTTGGGAACAATAGCATTCATAAGCATGACCAGATTCTAACAATTGTTTCGTCACTTGGTCGTAAATATCTAAGCGTTCTGTTTGACGATATGGACCATGTTCGCCCCCTACGTCAACACCTTCATCCCAATCCATACCAAGCCACTTAAGAGCAGCTTTAATATTTTCTTCACTTTCACGAGTGGATCGTGCTTGGTCAGTATCTTCCACGCGCAATAGGAATGTACCTTGCTCTTTGCGAGCTAATAAATAGTTAAATAATGCGGAGCGAGCTCCACCAATATGAAATGGACCGGTTGGACTCGGTGCAAAACGAACTTTCATGAGTTATAACTCCTCTCTTTCATACATTGAAACAACAGCTTGTGCGGCTATACCTTCTGTTCTTCCCAAGGCACCTAACCCTTCATTTGTCGTTGCTTTAATACTAATTCTACTAAGCGGGATACCTAAATCCGCACTTAAATTTTCTTTCATTGTTTCGATATGAGGCTTCAATTTTGGAGCTTCCGCAATGACCATGATATCCGCATTGTAGATTCCAAAATTTGAGTCCTTTAATAATTGTACCACTTTTTCTAATAATAGCCTACTAGAAATCCCTTTGAAAGCATCATCTTCTGGAGGAAAATAATACCCAATATCTCGCATTCCTGCTGCTCCCAACATAGCGTCCATGAGGGCATGAATCAACACATCCGCATCAGAATGCCCATCAGGGCCAATAGGGCTATCGATAGATACGCCACCTAATACGCAAGGACGTCCCTCTTTGAAACGGTGGATATCATAACCATAACCAATTCGCATCATCGGTTCCACTCCTAAATACTTCTTAGCAATTGCCACATCTTCAGGGACTGTTAATTTAATATTTTTCCTATCCCCTTCCACAATGTGCACTGGCTTTCCTTGAAACTCCACTAAGGATACATCATCGGTTCCCTTAAATCTATTTTCTTCCGCATAGACATAGGCATCTAATAATACAGCTGTTTGAAACCCTTGCGGTGTTTGCATTCCATATAATTCAGAACGCACCAACGTTTCTTCCACATATCCCTCTGCATTCACACGTTTTATCGTATCTACTACAGGGATGGCTGGTACCGCCGCGCCATATGCTTTAGCCCCTTCAACTACCCTGTGGGCTAACTCTTTATTGGCCAATGGCCTTGCTCCATCATGAACAAGAATGATGTCTGCTTCATTTGCTACTTGTGAAAGCCCCGCGGCTACAGAATCTTGTCGTTCTGCTCCACCAATAACATATTGTACCATCCATGGTACCTGCATAGCTTCCACTTGTTCTTGAATAGAAATTTGGTCTTGCTCCGATATAACTACAATGACTTCTCCCAAGCCTTCCCATTGCTTCATGTGATGTAAATTCCATTGTAAAACTGTATACTGTCCCAATGGCATACACACTTTATTATCTGTATAGCCCATTCGGCGTCCTGCCCCTGCAGCTAACAAAATACAACTAATCATGGTTCTCCCTCTCTAGGAATTTGATTCCTCTACACGAGCAAAAATCATTCGTCCCGCACTAGTTTGTAATACAGACGTAACTACAACATTCACGGTTTGATCCACATAGTCAACACCATTTTCCACAACAATCATAGTGCCGTCATCTAAATAGGCAACTCCTTGATGTGGTTCTTTACCAGCTTTCATAATGCGTACGATTAAAGTTTCACCGCTCATCATTTTCGGCTTAATCGCATTTGCCAGATCATTTAAGTTCAACACCCCAACGCCTTGTAAGGTAGCTATTTTATTAAGATTAAAATCATTGGTTATGAGTTTCCAATGTTTATCCATGCTGAGGCGAATCAATTTTAAATCTACTTCTGACAAGTCTTCGTAATCAACATCTATAATTTCCATAGAATCTGTTAATTTTTCACGCATTGTCTGTAGTAAGTCTAATCCTCGTCTACCTCGATTGCGTTTCAAAGTATCCGCAGAGTCAGACAATTTTTGTAATTCTTCTAGTACAAAGACAGGCACTATGAAAGGACCTTCTAAAAATCCAGTATTCACAATATCTAAAATGCGTCCATCAATGACAACCGAAGTATCTAAAACCTTAGCAGAACCAGTTCGGATTTCTTTTACCTTTGATTCTTTAGGTGTTCTACCTTTATTGCGCAACCCTCTAAAGGTGTAGGATACCATGGATTTATATAAGTCTGGTCCTTTATCCATGCCCAAACGAATCCCGATATAGCCTAATACAGCACTGAGTACGATAGGTAAATATGAGCCAATAATTGGTACTCTTTCAAAAGCCATACCAATTAAATTAGCAATAATGAGTCCAAATAATAATCCTATCGTGCCAGCCACTAGTTGTTGACTAGGAACTCGACTTAAAATACGTTCAATTTGTTTCGCTACTTTTAGACCTCCCCGTAAAATATACTGGGACACTAAATATCCAATCATCGCAGCTACTAAGACACTTATGGTATAGTACGAAATCGTAATCACAGAGATTCCAAATACACCCATTTGTAGCATCTTTTCATCCCATACGGATACCATAAGTGTAGATAGCGCATCTGCTCCAACGTATCCTATACTACCAAATAAGATAGCAATGGCATAGCGCAATAATTTATAGATCATAAGGTCACCTCCTCTTTCTTATAAAAGTATACCATCCCTATATGTACTTTCAATGAAGCTCTGTACATAATATTAGAAAATACTTTTCATCACTTCTTGAATACTCGTCACCCCTTGTATAGAGATACCTTCTTGTATTCCTTTTAATTGTTTTACATTTCCTGCAGGAATGATGAATTGTTTAAATCCTAGCTTTTTAGCCTCGGCGATACGTTGCTCGATGCGTGGAATACTACGAATATTACCTGTCAATCCTACTTCACCTAATATCACCATATCTGGTGGTACAGGCTTATTTTTTAAATTAGAAATGATGGCCACTGCCATAGCTAAGTCACAAGCTGGTTCATTGACTTTTAAGCCACCAATGATAGTCACATACACATCCTTATTCCCTAAGGTAAATCCACAGCGTTTTTCTAATACTGCTAAGAGCAAAATCAGTTTATTTAAATCGTAGCCAATAGCTGTTCTTCGTGGCATACCAAAAGCCGTAGATACCACCAAGCTTTGCACTTCTACCAAGATAGGTCGTACTCCTTCTAGGTAAGCCATAATGGCAGATCCCGTTTCTTCTTCTGACCGCTCCGCTAATAACGTAGCTGATGGATTGAGGAGTTCACCTAAGCCTTCCTCTTCCATAGTAAATAAACCTGATTCGGAAGTAGATCCAAATCGATTTTTGATTCCCCGTAAAATACGGAATTGATAGGACCGTTCCCCTTCAAAGTACAATACTACGTCTACCATATGCTCTAACATACGAGGTCCTGCAATGGTACCATCTTTGGTAACATGACCAATGATGATGACTGGAATATCTTGATCTTTTGCAAAGCGTAACAATCTTGCCGTACATTCACGAACTTGACTGACACTCCCCGGTGCAGATTCCACAGAACCTACATACATGGTTTGGATGGAGTCGATAACAAGTAGCATGGGTTGACTTCGTTTGGCTTCATTCAATATGGTATCTAAATTAGTTTCTGCCTGCACTAACAGATTAGAAGAATTGATGCCTAGTCGATGAGCTCTCAACTTTAACTGCATGTCTGATTCTTCCCCAGATGCATATAGGACCTTACCTGACTCTTCTGCAATACGACCAGACACTTGCAATAATAGGGTAGACTTACCAATTCCTGGGTCTCCACCTAGTAAAATCAGCGCACCTGGTACGATACCACCGCCAAGAACACGATCAATTTCTCCATATCCAGAAGTAATACGGGCAATCGCTCCTACCTCAATGTCTGTCAAAGCCTTCGGCTTATTGTCTTCATCTTGTACTGGTCGATAGGATGCTACGTGTTTAGTTTTAACTTCTGGTTGTAGTTCTTCTTCTACTGCTGTATTCCAGGCACCACAAGCCGTACAACGGCCAAACCATTTCGATGATTCATTTCCACATTCTGAGCAGAAAAACACTGTTTTCTTTTTAGCCATACATACCCTTTCTTATAAAAATAATGCGCGTCACTGAAAAGAAACGCGCACTACTCTTCGGGCAACACCGTTTATTTCGTACCGAAAATACGATCTCCCGCATCACCAAGACCAGGTAAAATATATCCATGGTCATTTAATTTTTCATCTAATGCAGCTACATAGATGCGTACGTCAGGATGCGCTTTATTCACAACTTCTACACCTTCTGGTGCTGCTACTAGACACATTAATTGAATATCTTTAGCACCTTTTTCTTTCAACAAAGAAATTGCTGCTGCTGCACTACCACCTGTAGCCAACATTGGATCTGTCACGATAATACGACGTTCTGCCAAATCAGATGGTAATTTGCAATAGTATTCTACTGGTTTCAGTGTTTCAGGGTCACGATACATCCCTACATGACCTACTTTTGCCATTGGCATTAATTCTAACAAGCCATTAACCATACCTAAACCAGCACGAAGGATAGGAACGATACCCAATTTTTTACCTGCAATTTGTTTACCAATTGCTTTCACCAATGGAGTTTGTACTTCTACATCTTCTAATGGCAAGTCACGTGTGATTTCATAGCCCATTAACAAGGCGATTTCCTCTAATAATTGACGGAAATCTTTTGTACCAGTATCTACGGAGCGAATCAACGTTACTTTATGTTGAATCAAAGGATGTGTCATTACATTTACGTTCATATTAGTTACTTCCTTTTTATTAATTACGCATACATCGGATATTTCTCACAAAGTGCTGCTACACGTTGTTTAGCCTCTGCTAATATAGCAGTATCTTCTGGGTGTTTCAATACTAAAGAAATGATACTTGCAATTTCTTTCATATCCTCTGTATTTAAACCTCTAGTTGTTAATGCTGGTGTACCTAAGCGGATACCAGATGTAACAAATGGGCTTTCTGGATCAAATGGAATTGTATTTTTGTTACATGTAATACCCACTTCATCCAATACATGTTCAGCTACTTTACCAGTTAAACCAACAGCACGTAAGTCTACTAATAATACATGCGTATCAGTGCCTCCGGATACGATAGTAAAACCTTCTTGTTGTAATGCATTAGCTAATGTTTGAGCATTCACAATAACTTGTTTTGCATATTCCTTAAATTCTGGTTGCAACGCTTCACCGAATGCTACTGCTTTCGCGGCGATAACATGCATCAAAGGACCACCTTGGATGCCAGGGAAAATAGATTTATCGATAGCTTTTGCATATTTTTCTTTACACATAATCATGCCACCACGTGGTCCACGCAATGTTTTATGTGTAGTAGTAGTGACAATATCAGCATATTCCACTGGATTTGGATGCAATCCTGCTGCTACTAAACCAGCAAAGTGCGCCATATCTACCATGAAAATAGCTCCTACTTCATGGGCGATATCTGCCATAGTTTTAAAATCGATTTGACGGGAGTAAGCACTGCCACCACCGATGATCATTTTAGGCTTATGCTCTTTCGCAATGTTACGCATTTCTTCATAATCAATGCGGCCTGTTTCTGCATCTACGCCATAAGGAATAATATTAAAATACTTACCAGATACATTCACTGGAGATCCATGTGTTAAATGTCCACCATGGGATAAATTCATTCCCATAATTGTGTCGCCTGGCTCTAATAAAGCAAAATACACGCCAAAGTTCGCTTGAGAGCCAGAATGAGGTTGTACATTCACGTGTTCTGCGCCGAATAGTTGTTTCGCTCTTTCAATAGCCAACTCTTCTACCATGTCGACATATTCGCATCCACCGTAATAACGTTTATTTGGATATCCTTCTGCGTATTTATTCGTCAATACGCTACCTTGTGCTTCCATCACAGCTTGAGACACAAAGTTTTCCGATGCAATCATTTCTAATTTGTTGCGTTGACGACCCAACTCTAATTCAATCATTTCTTGAACTTTAGGGTCTTGCTGTTTTACATAGCTCATGGTAACCTCCTGTGAAAGAAACATTTCAATCTATTCTTTATTATAGTAATAATCCCCACCTTTTGCAAGGAAAATTACTGAATCACCTAACTGTGCTTAGAAGGCAGCACTCATCTGTATTCCTAGGACTCGATGTGGCACTCTAAATCCATTTGGTATTCTTAATGGTGTGGATAGAAATATAT
>CAUUIH010000067.1:0-7835 GCA_963545165.1 uncultured Veillonella sp. | reverse complement strand
TTGAGTCACCTCCTTGTGATTTACTGTATTATTACTAAAGTAGTATATCATAGGGCGTACAGTTTTGCAACTATTTTTATATGTACTCTAAGCAATATTGGCTGATATAGCAAGGAGTTACATAGGAATGCCTTCTATTTTCATCACTCATAAGAGTAGGAAATATGGTATAATTAAAAATACATAGATCAGTCAATAGGAGAGTAAAATATGAAAAAATTAATGGTTATAGATGGTAGTAGTTTATTGTATCGTGCGTTCTTTGCACTACCACCGTTACAAAATGCACTAGGGGTTCCTACGAATGCAGTATATGGTTTTTTAACTATGTTAACAAAGCTGTATGAAGAAATTAATCCTGATTACATTGCAGTGGCATTTGATAAAGGCAAGCAGACATTCCGGATGGATATTTACGAAGACTATAAAGGAACTCGTCAAAGTGCACCCGATGAACTGCGCCCACAATTTAGCTTGATCCGTGAAGTGTTAGAATCACTGGGTATTATTGTCATTGAAGAAGAAGGATTTGAAGGCGACGATATTATTGGTTCCTTAAGTAAAAAATGGGGTTCTACTGACTTACAAGTCCACATTATTACTGGAGATAGAGATAACTTGCAATTAGTAGATGAGTATACTAGTGTATTTTTAACGAAAAAAGGTATCACTGATATGCTTCATGTGACGATGGATAATATAGAAGAACTCTATGGATATGGTCCTGAAATGGTCATTGAAATGAAGTCTCTTATGGGTGATTCTTCAGATAATATCCCAGGTGTGCCTGGTGTTGGTGAAAAAACAGCTCTTAAATTATTGACACAATATGGTACGTTAGAAGGTGTGTATGAGCATATTGAGGAACAGAAGGGAAAACTGAAAGAACGATTAGTAGAAAATAAAGACTTAGCGTTTATTTCCCATCAACTGGCTACGATCAAAACAGATATGGATATGCCTTATGAACTAGACCGATTTGTTCCTGTTGTGCATCGTAATGAAGTTACGCCTTTATTTGAAAAGTTAGGCTTTCACGCAGTAACACCAAGACTATTAAAAGCTATGGGTGTGGCAGAAGAAGGGACTTTATTTGATCAATTCTTAGCTCCACCAGCAACAGAAATTGAATTAACTCATGTCACAGAAGTGCCACGAGAATTTTACGGAAATAGAATCATCAGTGTTGTTCTAAAAGAAGCAGGCAAACATCCATTTAGAACCATAGAGACCTTATATCTATATAATGGGGAAACTCAATTAGTGGTGAATGGATTTGTAGACCTAGCACATGTGGAAACCGTCTTTGAAGGGGCTAAGGAGATTGTTACAGATAATGCGAAATTGTTGTTTGAGGTATTAGGCGTTGAAACAACAGGAGTCATTTCTATTTTGAAAGAAGATACTGTTCATATTAAAGATGTTACATTAATGGCGTATCTATTAGACCCTACACGAGCAAACTATGGGATGAGCTATTTATGTGAACGATTTGGACAAGCTTCTATTCCAGCTACAGAAAATGAAATGGAATGTGCTCTACAAGCTCAAGCATTGTATCGAATGAATGACATAGCTACAGAAGAGATGAAAACTACTGGCGTATGGGACTTATATAAAGATATTGAATTGCCATTACTACGTACTCTCTGTGTATTAGAAAAAAATGGTATCTACATGGATGTAGACCAATTACATAGTACACTGGAACGCTTTAAAGTAGAGGTTAGTGAGTTACAAGACAAAATATTTACTTTAGCTGGAGAAACTTTCAATATTAATTCGCCGAAACAATTAGGGGTCATTCTTTTTGAAAAACTACAATTGCCGGTGATTAAGAAAACAAAAACAGGTTATTCTACTGATGCTGAAGTGTTGGATATGCTCAGAAATGACCATGAAATTGTAGAACAAATTTTGGCATATCGTTCCGTTGTGAAATTGGTATCTACCTATTTAGAAGGATTTGAAGGACTTGTGAATCCTCATACTAACCGGATTCATACATCCTTTAATCAAATGGTAACAGCCACTGGCCGCTTAAGCAGCTCCGATCCGAACCTACAAAATATTCCTGTACGCAGTGAAAAAGGTCGTGAAATTCGTGCTTTATTCAAGCCAAATGATGGTTTTGATATGTTTGTAAGCGCCGATTATTCACAAATTGAATTGCGTATTTTGGCTCATTTATCGGAAGATCCTGCTTTAATACAGGCGTTCCAAAATGGAGAAGATATTCATCGTTTTACAGCCGCTGAAGTATTAGGTAAATCCCTAGATGAGGTAACGCCTCTAGAACGTTCTCATGCGAAAGCCATTAATTTTGGTATCATTTACGGCATTAGTGATTTTGGATTATCTCGTGATTTAGGTATTACGAGAGCAGAAGCAAAAGAATATATTGAGTTATATTTCAGTCGTTATCCACAAATTAAAGCATACATGGACCGTATGGTACAAGAAGCACATGAAACGGGCTCTGTACGTACTATGTTTGGTCGTGTTCGCCCATTACCTGATATTAATAGCCGTAACTTTAACCGTCGATCCTTTGCAGAGCGCACAGCTATGAATACGCCAATTCAAGGGACAGCGGCGGATATTATTAAATTAGCTATGAATCAAGTAGAACAAGCGTTAGAATTGCAAGGCTTGCAATCTCGTATTTTATTACAGGTACATGATGAACTAGTGCTAGAAGTGATAGAATCAGAACAAGAGCAAGTAGAAACTTTGTTGCGTAATTGTATGGAACAAGTAGTGACATTACGAGTGCCATTGCAGGTAGATGTGCACAGTGCAAAGAACTGGGCAGATGTAAAATAGTAGACTCTTACATTTTCTGTACAATATTGTTGTATAGAAAATAGTTTAGTATGACTAGAATCAAGTGTGGGGTGTAAATATGTATAAAATCGGACTCACAGGAGGTATTGCCTCTGGTAAAAGTACAGTACTACGATGGTTACAAAAAAAAGGTGTTCCCTATATTGATGCAGATGTAGTGGCTAGAGAAGTAGTTGAGCCAGGGACTCTAGGATTGCAGGAGCTAGTAGATGAATTTGGACCTAATACGGTGCAAAAAGATGGTACATTAGATCGCGCCTATATAGGAAGTATAGTTTTCACAGACCATAAGGCATTAGAGCGGATTAATGCCATTCTGCAACCTCATATTAGACGGCGTATACAAGAATTGACAGAAGAATGGGAAGGAAAAGGCAAACGGGCTATCATCTATGATATACCATTATTGTTTGAAACAGATTGGCATACGAAGATGGATGAAATATGGCTTGTCTACGTGAACCCTGTAACACAGCTAGAACGTTTAATGAAACGAAACAGTTATTCTGAACAAGAAGCATTAGATAGAATCCACAGTCAAATGAGCTTAGATGTAAAGCGTACTTTAAGTACAGTGGTCATCGATAATTCTGGGACTATGAAACAATTAGAAAAACAATTACGTAAATTGTGGAAAACAGCAAAAATTCACTTTCAGAAGGAGGAAGTATGAGGGTATCCACAGCATTTGCTTGGTTAATCGTTGTCCTAACGGTCTACTATGTGCAATATGGACAACCTTATTTAGCCAGACAATATGCGTATCCATTAGTGTATGAAAGCGCAGTGATGAAAAATGCATCCACCTATCATGTAAGGCCATCTATGGTTGCTGCTGTGATTTATACAGAAAGTAAGTTTGATACGAATGCAAAATCTTTACCTGGTGCTATAGGATTGATGCAGTTGATGCCGGAAACAGCGCACTGGATTGGAGAACAACTGAATCAACCTAGTTTATCCGATCAAGATATTAAGGATCCCCATACGAACATACAATTAGGGACTTGGTATTTATCTTATTTATTAGAAGAGTTTAAGGGCAATGAAATCTTAGCCTTAGCAGCCTATAATGCAGGCCGTGGGCATGTGGAGGAATGGATGCAAACCTATGGATGGGATGATAATTTTGATGATATAGACAAAATTCCATTTCCAGAAACAAAGGATTACGTGAAACGCGTGATGGCCAATGAATCACAGTACCAATCATTATATAGTCAACTACGATAAGGAAGGGACCGATGGAATCAATCATACAAGAATGTGAGGAACTAGACCTATCATGGTTAGAACCTACTATAGGGGACTTTCACTTGGTCATAGAACAAAAAGCTCTGTCATCGACAGTGTATAGTGTATTTTATTACATAAACGATGCCAATTGGCGGTGGTGGGTCCTCTATGACAAAGAAGTCGGAGATTACATGGTGCGCATTACGGTGCCGTTGGTGGACTTCGTAGACATTGCATTTATTCGCGAGTCATTAGCGCCATTTATGGACAATCTGAAAGCTAATTACAAAGCATCGATTACGAAACGATTCCTAGAACCAGAAAAAGGCTTTATCTACGAATATAAGAAGAAGGGCCTTCCACAGTGGGACTATCAGGAAGCCTTACCAATGACTATCAATGAATATCGCTTAGATGTGACACCACATAGGGCTTTAGACATGATTAATGGGTCCTATATTATCGGCACCTATGTGAAAGAGGAAGAAGAAACAGGGGTTGTCCTGTTTTATAATACATTCCGAGATGAATTTTTTGGCGAAACAAGACAAAAAGGCTACCCAGGAATCACGCATGACTTGGATGCTACTACGATAGATAAATTTGAGCAAGCTTTGACGAATCATTTACAAGAGGTATTACTTAGTTTATAACGTACCTATAGTGACTAGTATATCTTTGATGAATGCTATCATACATAAGATAGAATATAACTGTCATATCTATGTATAACTAAGACAGATAAAATAGGTTAGGAGCAGTATTTTGGAACAAATCCGCATAGAAAAATTAGGAAAATCCTTTGGGATACGAGAAATCTTTTCTAATGTATCCTTTACTATACGACAAGGAGAACGTCTTGCTTTAGTTGGCCCTAATGGAGCAGGTAAATCGACGCTAATGAAATGCATACTAGGCATAGAAGAACATGATGCGGGAATCATTGTGAAAGACAGTAGTATTACTATTGGTTATTTACAGCAAGATGTGAACTTAGGTGATGCCAGTTTGGAAGAAGAAATCCAAACGGCCTGGGCAGATGTACAACACCTAGAATCCCAGCTACAAGCGTTAAGCACAGAATTAGAAACTAGAGAAGCTACAGAGCAGGACATGCGTCGTTTATCCTATTTACAGGAGCGATTAGAATGGCTGGGTGGGTATGATTATGAAAAACAAAGCCAACGTATTGCCTATGGGTTAGGATTTAGTGATGAGGATCTAAAGAAGAAAGCTAGTGAATTTTCTGGAGGACAAAAAACTCGTATTAACTTGGCTAAAGCTTTAGTGCGCCGCCCGGATTTTCTATTTCTTGATGAGCCTACGAACCATCTAGATATGCCCATGCTAGAATGGCTTGAGGGGTACTTGAAGTCCTATAAAGGTGGTATTGTCATCATCAGCCATGACCGATACTTTTTAGATCAAGTGGCTACAGAAGTGGTAGAACTAGCACATCATAAAGTGCATACGTACAAAGGCAATTACAGCCAGTTCTTGAAACAACGAGAACAGCAACGAGTGGCGTATCAACGGGCCTATGAAAAGCAACAGGAGCACATTCGTAAAACGGAAGAATATATTGATAAATATAGAGCAGGGATTAAATCTAAAATGGCTCGTGGTCGTCAATCACAATTAGATAGACTAGAAAGATTAGAAGCACCAGACCAAGATAGAGAGTTTACCTTTACTTTCCCGAAACCAGAAATGAGTGCGGATCGGGTGCTCATGGTAGAAGATGTGTCTATTGGTTATGAAGCAGAACATCCAGTCGCTACAGGTATTACAACGACCTTACGTCGAGGGGATGTAGTAGGATTAATTGGAGCCAATGGGGCAGGCAAGTCTACCTTGGTGAAAACTATAATGGGCGAGCTCAATACCCTAGAGGGAACGATTACTACAGGAAATCGAGTGCAGACTGGCTATTTCTCGCAAGAACATGAAGAATTACATCCAACTTGGTCTGTTCTACAGGAAATTATGGCTCCCTACGATATGTCAGAAGAATCTGCTCGCAGTGTGCTAGGTGCCTTTCAATTTAGAGGAGATGATGTATTCAAGTTAATAGGAGATTTATCAGGTGGAGAACGTGCCAGAGTGGCGTTACTGCAATTGTTTTTGGAAGGTCGTAACTTTTTAATCCTGGATGAGCCGACAAACCATTTAGACATTCCTACCCGGGAAACTGTGGAACAAGCTTTACAACAATTTGATGGAACTTTATTAATCATCTCTCATGACCGTTATTTGTTGGATGCGGTGGCAAAACGAATTGTGGTCTTAGATAATGGTGGTATCGAAGAGTTCCATGGCAATTATTCTTATTATAAAGAAAAAATGTTGGAACGGTCTGTGTTAGAAGCTCAACGATTAGAAGCGGAACAGGTGAATCGTAACAATGTCGCAAGTCAGACAATGTCTAAAGGTGATGCTATTGGTACAGCAGTACCGGATGACATCAGTACGAAAACGGCTATGGATGCAACAGGATCTAGTCCAGTCTCACAAGTGGATACTAGTCATGCAGAAACAGCACCGAAAAAGAAAACGAATTCTTTTATGCTAGAAAAGGAATTAGCTAAAGTAGAATCAGACATTGCACGGTATGAAGCGACAGTTAAAATGTATACGGTACAGCTACAGGACCCATCTATACAAGGAGATATGTCAGAATATGAACGATTATCTCAAGAGTTAGCCAATACAACTTCACAATTAGAGGCCCTTTATGAGCGGTGGGAACACCTCAGTGAAGAGGTCTAGGAGGTTTCTATGAAAGGTCGTTTTGCACCAAGTCCTACGGGGCATATGCATGTAGGGAATTTATGGGTTGCCTTTCTATCGTATTGGTCAGCACGACGTCAAGATGGTGAATATATAGTACGCATAGAAGATGTAGATACGCAACGTTCTAAACCGATGTATGCCGATCATATACTAGAAGATTTGTCATGGTTAGGCTTTACTTGGGATGAAGCGCCTACCTACCAGTCGCAACGTTTGGATATATACGAGACATATTTACAAGAATTACGCACCCAAGGACGGTTATATCCATGTTATTGTAATCGAGCTCGCCTGCAAGAAATCAGCAGTGCTCCGCATCAAGGTGAAACGCATCATGTATATGATGGCTATTGTTTAACTCATACACCGAATATAGGCGAACGACCTCCATCTTGGCGTTTTCACATGCATAATGAAAGTGGAGGCTTTACAGATCTATATAGAGGTGACATAGACTATTGCCTGCATTCTGGATGCGATGATATCGTGTTAAAGCGATGGGATGGAATGATTGCGTACCACTTGGCGGTGGTCATCGATGACTATGAAATGGGCGTGACAGAAGTAGTTCGTGGCAATGATTTACTGCCTGTGACGGGTCATCAAATTGCACTAAGTCAGACATTTGGATTTCCTAAATTACAATATGGTCATGTTCCTATGCTAGTAGATATAGAAGGGTATCGCTTGTCTAAGCGACAACAAAGCATAACGATTCGTGATCTACAGAAGCAAGGGGCTACACCGGAGATGCTGTGGGCGTGGTTTGCATTAGAAACGGGCTTACTTACAACAGAAGACTTACCGCTTTGTGGAAAAGTGACACTTTCAGAGTTATTAACAATTGACATTCCGAAAATTCTATTAGAAGAAGATATAATTAAATTGACAAATTTCGATGTTATGGTATGATAGTACAGTAATGAGGTGATACGTATGTCAATGGAAACAGCGATCCA
>CAUUIH010000066.1:0-7838 GCA_963545165.1 uncultured Veillonella sp. | reverse complement strand
TTTGTCCATTATCGCCTACCAAGACATTGCTAGGTTTTACAATCCCCATGGATACGGCCAATTCACCGTGCTTTTTCAACATGCGGTATTCCCCATGGACAGGGATAAAGAACTTAGGTCGCACTAGGTTCAACATAGTTTTTAAATCTTCTTGGCTACCATGTCCAGATACGTGAATACCACGATCTTTGCCATACACAACATGAGCACCTTGACGCAATAGGTTATCAATGGTACGTCCTACAGCCGCTTCATTACCAGGAATTGGTGTAGCGGAGATAATCACAGTATCATTTGGAGTAATCTCTACGGTACGGTGATTGTTCGTAGACATACGAGATAGGCCTGCCATTGGTTCCCCTTGAGACCCTGTTGTTAAAATCATAATTTCATCAGCCCGATAGCGATTCATTTCATCATCACCGATGATAGTTCCTTCTGGCACTGTTAGGTAACCACGTTCTTGAGCAATTTCTGTTACATTCACCATGGAACGACCTAGTACCACTACCTTACGTTTTGTAGCCACCGCTGCATCAATGGCTTGTTGCAAACGGGATACATTCGATGCGAAAGTTGCTAGAATAACACGACCCGTAGCTTCTGCGACGGCACGCATGATGGCTGGTCCTACAGAACTTTCAGATGGAGTAAATCCTGGCTTCTCTACATTTGTGGAGTCCGACATAAGCGCCAATACACCTTTGTTGCCAAGTTCTGCAAATTTGTGAACGTCCATCAATTTCCCATCTACAGGAGTTTGGTCCACTTTGAAGTCCCCTGTATGTACCACAGTACCCACTGGAGTTTCTAAGAAGATAGCGCATGCGTCTGGAATAGAGTGATTTGTTTGGATAAAGCCTACTTTGAAGCATCCAATTTTAAATTCATCACCAGCTTTTACAATTTGTAATTTTTTTGCTTTTACATGATGCTCTTTTAGCTTACCTTCAATCAGTCCACATACTAAGTTTGTAGCATACACAGGTACGTTCACTTCTTTTAATAAGTATGCCAAAGAACCAATATGGTCTTCGTGACCATGCGTAATCACTACAGCACGCACTTTATCTTTATGCTCGATTAAATAACTCATATCAGGGATAACAATATCCACCCCTAACATATCATTCTCTGGGAATGCTAAGCCCGCATCTAACACTACAATATCATCGCCATATTGGAAGATTGTCATGTTTTTACCGATTTCACCTAACCCACCTAATGGTATGATTTGTAATTTATCTTTTCGCACATGTGGACGTGCTGATTGTTCCTGTTTTTCTACTCCTGTATTCGTCCGTTGTGGTCTACGTGGACCACGATTGGATTGACGGCGTTCGCCATTATCATTATTGCGTGGGCGGCTTGGACGTTCTCCCTCCGCTTTCACAGTGGCACGACGATTTTGACCAGTAGTGCGACGTGTACGTGTTGTCGAACGTGGTCGTTGTTGCGTAGCTTCACCTGTTGGCGTAGCTACCATTGTTTTTTCTTGTGTATTCAAAATTTCCTCCTACAGGACTATAGTCGTACTGTCTATACATACTACTATAGTCCAAGACTATCTAATTCCATCCGCTGATGGTTGAGCATGTATCGGCATGTAAGCACAAATAAGTATCTATTTCTGTTCGTATTCATACAGCAAAACACTGTGAGAAACCTTTCTCACTATCTATGTCACATTCTTCTACACAGCAAAGCATATACCTTCCGTACATACTTCTACTGTGAAATTTTTGGGAACCCATAGGGTTCATAAGCCGATCAAATTAATTACTTTTATTATACTATAGAAATTCCAACCTAAGCAACTGAGGTCCCTTATGATGAGTCATAAAAATTTGCAATTGAATATTGCACTAAATGCAATTGCGTTTTATAATGTAAACGAAGTAAGGTTATTGAAAGTTTACAATAGGAGGTCACAAAATGAAACATGTAAGTATTCGCGCTATTGCCGAAATCGGCATCTTGACTGCTATGATGACAATCTTAGGAGGCATGAAAATTCCCAACATCATCCCTGGTGTAGAATTCCAATTATCCGCCCCTCTGGCCGTCGCTATTTGTGCAGCCTTTGGGTTCCGCAAATACATCATCTGCGGTTGTTTGTCTAGCGCCATTGGTCTTGTACTGGGTACACAAAATTTACTCAACGTAGCCATTGCCATGCAATTCCGTCTCATCGTAGGTTTTATTTTATGGATTGGTAAAAACCGTATGTGGTCCATTCTTATCTCCGGTCCTATTGCATCAGCTATTGCTCGTATCACCATTGGTTTGTCCTTCGGCAAAATGGTCATTCCTATGCTCATCGCGGCTATCCCAGGCATGATCTTCACAGTCATCGTGAGCCCTATCTTCGTAAATATTTTCCGCCGCTTGCCACAATTAGCACCTACTAAAGTAGCTAACAACGTGAACAAGGCCTAACATTATGGTCTACAGCATTCGTATGCGCGCTGCTAAGGGAGGTCCTCACGAACAAGGAGGGTCTCATATTTCCGGAGCGGAACGTCTCGTCTCCTTAGACTCCTTATCACGCATTTCAGAAGAATTTTTACAACGAGCTTTGCAGCACAGCAAAGGTCGTCCAGATTTTATCAATTTACAAATTGACGAGATTCCTGATGAATCCATCCTAAAAGTACCTGCTCTTACAGTAGCTACTACAGAATCAGAAACAATCGAGGAGTCTCATCGGGTAGCTGCTCAACTATTACAACAAGTTCATATCCAGGAACAGGCGATTCAAAATGCTTTCACCAAGCTCAGCCAAAACACAGAATCTGTCAGTGGCGCTTGGCTCGTCAATGCTACTACTGGCGAGGTCTATCCTCAGACAGTACGCGTGTCCCGTATGGATGCAGAGTCCGATGCTGATATACAGCAACATTTACAACACTTTGGGTGTGCCGCTATCCATTCTAGGGAGGCCCTCATCTTGGCTAGCAAGGTCTTGGCATCCCCCTATGTGCTAGGCGAACTGTGTTGGTCAGACGATCCAGATTATACAACAGGCTATGTGTCCTACGGCACTACGTACCATCGATTAAGCCCTATGAAAGTCTATGGTAGTCCCATTGGTGGTCGTGCCTTCTTCATCACAGAAGAGGCGCCCTTAGAAACATTAGTACAGTATTTTACGTCTACACCTACCTGGGTCACAGCGAAAGGGATTCATCATGTGTAATCGATATTCCGAAGCCTTAATCAAGCGCCAGGAGGAATCACAATTTCGTTCTCCTCGGACCTATACTCCCATCGATGCGACGCATGTTATGTATGAAGGTTCCACCTATCTGATGATGGCATCCAACAATTACCTAGGCTTAACACACCACACGCATGTGAAAGAACGTGCCTTACAGGCTATCCAACAATATGGTACCGGTTCTGGTGGCGCTCGCCTTACCTCTGGTTCTTTTCCTTTATTTCAAGAACTAGAACACCGTCTTGCACAGTGGAAGGAATGCGAAAAAGCACTCACTTTCACAGCTGGATTTATGGCAAATCTAGGAACTATATCGGCTCTCGCTCATAAAGGAGACATCATTTTCAGTGATGAATTGAATCACGCTAGCCTCATCGATGGCTGTCGTCTCAGTGGCGCTAACATACAGGTGTACCCTCACAAAGATGTGCAAGCCCTTGAGCGATTACTAGCTCAATCCAAGCACTATGGGATGCGTTTCATCATCACTGATGGGGTGTTCAGCATGGATGGGGACATAGCCCCATTACCTGAGTTACTGGACTTAGCGGAGCGTTACGACACTCTTCTCATCGTAGATGATGCCCATGCTACTGGCGTCATCGGCGACGGTCGTGGCACTGCCCATCACTTTCACTGTGAAAGCCCCCGTATCATTACCACTGGCACTATGAGTAAAGCCTTGGGTTCTATCGGTGGATACGTCTGCGGTTCTAGCACTATTATTGATTACATTATCAACCACAGTCGTCCCTTCATCTTTGCCACCGCCTTGTCCCCAGCTGACATTGGGGCGAGCCTTGGCGCCCTAGAAGTGTTAAGAGAGGAACCGAGTGTCTATCAAGACCTACGGAGCAATACAAAATATATGCACAAAGCATTACAATCCTTAGGAATCCCTAGTAGTGACGAAACACCGATTTTCCCTATTATCATTGGTTCCAATGAAGCTACATTAGAAGCCAGTCACCTATACGAACAAGAAGGGATTATCCTCAGTGCTATTCGCCCACCAACTGTACCTATCAATACTGGGCGATTGCGCTTAACCGTCACCGCTGCGCACACACAAGAAGAGTTAGACAAAGTGATCCAAGTGTTTCATACACTACCGATACGAAAGAACCTATAACTAAACTTCCTCTAAATTCCTATATAAAAATCCTACCATCATCATCGATAGTAGGATTTTTTACATTACATATAATATTCATTGCAAAAGAAGTCCTTGTTTCTCTCTAAACACCGAAAAACATGATAGACTCTCAATAACAACCACCACTAAGAAAAGCCGTAGTGCTTACTGAAAACTTTCGCGAAGGGCAGTTTTCAGAAGCGCTGCGGCTTTTCGTTTTTTCAGAAGCGCTGCGGCTTTTCGTTTTTTCGGAAGCACTGCGGCTTTCCCAGCTTTTTTATTTAACAAATTCCCGGAACTGCTGCTTATACAACCCTGCCCCTCCATTGGCTGGATGGCGCAGTGTAGCTTGCACCTCTATACCATAATCACTAAGTGTAAGACTGGCTTTTTGTCCTACTCCAATGATCTGAGCCTGTGGAAACAGGTCTAAGAATTGCTTTGTATAAGTCCAGCCTAAGTCTAATTCTTGCTTAGTTGGCGTCCGATTCGTCAGACCATCTGTACCTTTAAAGGGGTGAAAAGGAAAGATATTCCACAACACCACTTCATAAGGATCCATATTAGCTTCTAATATGGCGTTCCACACCACAGAATCAGTGGGCTCATTGAATCCCTTTTCTTTTTGTGTGGGTTTTATAATATACTCGCTCTTTGGATTACTAGTTCGTTTTGGCTCTAATCCAGTAAACACCATAGATGGAGCTACTGTAGGATGATGCCCTAAGAGCATTCTTTCACAGGTCATGGCAATTCCTGTAAACCGCCCACCTTGATAGCCCACCGCTTCTGCTATGATGAGAATTTTGGCACGATCTAATCGCTCCTCTAAATAGGCCTGCAACTGCTTTCTCCGAATGGAGCTGGCTCTCTGGTTCATATCATAGCGTCCATCAAAGTCATTCCAAGGATTATACACTTGAGGACTAGAAAATCCTTTTAATTGTCGCATCAATCGTTCTACTGACATAGATACCTCACTATTTGGAATGCAATAGCACTACTTTAGAGCTACTTTCATCACGTTCTAAGTATTGACCTACGGAAGATTCCTCTAATTCCTTACCATAATTTTTATTGGTAATAATCAGCATCCGTTCTCCAGATTGCAAGCGTTTAAATAATTCTTCTTCTTCAATTTGAGGCATTACATGTTTGCCATTCCACTTCGCACTGCGTTGTACATTGTACTTCGCCAATCGTTCTGGACTAGGCTCCACTCGCACTGGGGTAATATCTAAATAATAGGGCACCGAGGCTGCATATTCTCCATAATAATACACAGGTCCGTGAAAGTCTCGAATCTGCTCATGATAGGTCACAGAGGAACGCAAGCCCAAGAATGGTACCAATCCTTCTATCAAAACAATACCTAGTACTACTAAGGTACCCATCCCCACTGTGAAAGGCATCATCAATCGTTTTCCATACCAATAACATCCACCTAGGAATATGGTAAGGCCTACTACAAGTGCTCGAAGAATCCACCAGAATCCCCAAGGTGCAAAGAATGTACCAATACCAAGTGCCCACCATAACACCAAGGTAGGTCCCAATACCCACCACCAAGCACGGTGACTGGCATCTTTCAAAGACATCACACCATACGCCCCTAATAGACTAAAAGGAATGACTGAAATAAAGGCGTAGGTTGGATATTTTGTGGCCATAGCCGTATAAAATAGAATCGTTCCCCATCCCATAATCATCGTATATAGATAGGCATCAGTTCTTGTTTTCCAGCCCCGATACATACCATATAGAATGGCCCCCGTCCAAGGGAGAGAACCGCCTAGGAAAATAGGCAGATAATACCACCAATGATTCACCTCAGGATGCTCAGATTGGGTCGCCCTCGTTACATTATGGAGTCCTAAAAATCCATTGATAAATTCCATACCGTGAGTATGATACATATATCCATACCAAGGCAGAACAATCGCTAAGAACACGAGGATACCTTGCCATGGAAATAAGGCTTTCACCAATGACCAAGAACGTTTAACACCTCCATAGACAAGGAACAACATTCCAGGCAGTACGAGACCTACAGGGCCTTTCGTCAATACAGCGATACCTGAAAAGCCATAGGCCACTGCCATATACCAAGGGTTTTTAACTAGTAATCCCCGATAGGCGTAATAAAATGTTCCTACAGTAGCAAATAAGAGTACCATGTCTGTGATGATACCATGGGCAATGGTCCAGACAATAAGAGAGGTCCCCAGTATAAAAGCCGATAATAAGGCTCCTAATCGTTGCCCTGTTAAGGTACGCACACCTTGGTAGACCAAGGCTACTGATAAAGCTCCAAAGAGGCCAGACGGAAAACGCGCTGCAAAGTCTGTGATACCGAATAGGGAATAGGACAAACTCAATAGCCAATAGATCATGATCGGTTTATCAAACCAATAGTGCCCATAAATTTGTGGGGACAACCAATCTCCAGAAAGAACCATTTCTTTTGCGGTTAAGGCGTAATTCGACTCTACTGGATCCGACACTGGCAAGAGATGGTTGCCTAGCACATAGACTCCTAAGAAAAAGAGAAATACTACATAGGTGACACGATGTAATTTCATAAGCATCTCCCTATTGGTTACGACGTTTCCATAATCGTATGCCATACACAATAGCAATCACTACAAATACCACAATCATAGCCACTAAAAGCTCATGATTATACTCAATTAAATCTTTCCAATGTTCACCTAACTTCATACCTAGCCAAACTAGCAAGATAGTCCAAGGAATAGTGCCCAAAGTCGTCCAAATCACAAAAGGCGTCATCGGATATCTAGCTACTCCTGCGGGAAGGGAAATAAAGGTACGCACCCCTGGCAATAAACGGCCAATAAACACAGCCGCACCACCATAGCGGTTAAATAACTTTTCAGCTGCACCAAACTTATCTTCATTAAATAAAATATATTTTCCGTATTTCATTAATATAGGTCTGCCACCATATTCCCCTAGCCAATAGGACAATACAGAACCCACAATACCCGCTACTACACCTACAATAATAGCTGTGTGTAGATCAAATACGCCTTGAAATACTAAGTACCCTGCGAACCCTAAAATAATTTCACTAGGAATCGGAATATTCGCATTTTCCAAGACCATGCAAATAAACATGGCTGCATATCCGTAAGTCTCCATGATGGTCAATACATAATCCACTGTTGTCTCCTCTTAGGAAGATAGTTATTAATCTTCGTCTTCTTCATCTAATAAATAATCTTTTGCCATCCACTTTTTCGTAGCTGTAAAGGTGATTGTCACCCATTTTTCTGCGGGATCACCACCAATGGCAAGGTCAATTTCATTGCGAATTTCATCTAATTCGACAATCGTTTGTTTTGGGAAATTCTTAGGAATTAAAATATCAATTTCAATCATTTTTACATTCCCATAGGCTTGTACACTAGTAACATAATCTTTAAATTTATACTTTTCCATGAAAGAATCCATAATAAATTG
>CAUUIH010000065.1:0-7930 GCA_963545165.1 uncultured Veillonella sp. | reverse complement strand
GTCATATCTTCCAACATACGAATGATAGTAGGATCATCATGGCCCAGTATATCTAACTTAGTCATACGACCTTCGATAGAGTGATAGTCAAAGTGTGTGGTAATAATGCCACTTTCTTTTTTATTCGCTGGATATTGAACGGGTGTAAAATGATGCACATCCATATCTCGAGGGCAAACCATGATACCTCCTGGATGCTGACCAGTGGTATTCTTTACTTTTGTAAAGCCTGTGGATAACTTTTCAATAAAGCCCCGTCGTTTCTGTAAGTCATTAGCATCTGCATATTTGTAGGCATAGCCAATAGCCGTTTTATCCGCAATGGTACCGATGGTACCGGCTCTAAATACATTGTCTCGTCCGAACAATTCCTCCGTGTACTTATGGGCACGGCTTTGGTAATCTCCAGAGAAGTTCAAGTCAATATCTGGGACCTTATCCCCGTGGAATCCCATAAAGATAGCAAACGGAATATCGTGTCCATTGGCAATAAGTGGTGTCCCACACTCAGGGCAATTGCGCCGTGGCAAGTCAAATCCCCCTGCATATTCCCCTTTTAAATAGAACTCACTCCACTTACACTGTGGACATACATAATGCGGCTCTAAGGGATTTACCTCTGTAATATCCGCCATAGTAGCTACGAAGGATGACCCTACGGAACCACGAGAACCTACGAGATAGCCATCGTCCAAGGATTTCTTTACTAGTTTATGAGCGATATAGTATAATACGCCGAAACCATTACCGATGATACTTTTTAGCTCGTAATCTAAGCGGTCCTGCACAGTTTTCGGCAAAGGATCTCCGTAAATCGACTTTGCTTTGGCATAGCACATTTCTTCTAAGGCTTGGTCGGCCCCTTCAATTTTTGGAGAATAGGTGCCATTCGGGATAGGCACTATGTAATCGATACTTTGCTCCAATGCTCTTGTATTGGTCACTACCACTTGGTAGGCAGTGTCTTCTCCTAAGTAAGCAAACTCTTCTAGCATTTCATCAGTAGTACGCATATGCTGATCCGCTTTATCTTTGGCATCTTTCACACCGCTAGCGGTCAACATGATTTCACGGTACATTTTGTCCTTAGGGTCCATATAATGCACATTCCCTGTAGCTACTACAGGCATTTGCAAAGTGTCCCCTAATGCCACAATACGACGATTAATGTTTTTTAGATCTTCCTCATTTTTTAACAAGCCTTCTTTGATGAACGCTTTGTAATTATCGTGGGGTTGAATTTCTAGGTAATCATAAAATGTAGCAATGCATTGCAATGTTTCATCAGTGGCACCATGCGCAATCGCTTGAATCAATTCTCCAGATTTACAAGCTGTACCGATAAGAATCCCTTCCCGATGGTCTTCAATGACAGCTCTTGGCAGTCTTGGATACTCATTAAAATAATTCAAATGGCTAATAGAAATCATCTTGTAAAGATTACGCAATCCTACCAGATTTTTGGCAAACATAATAATATGATGCGGTACTGTTTGGTCTTCTTTTTCAATTAAATAGGCCTCTACACCATAAAGAATCTTCACGCCTTTTTCCAAGGAATAGGCCTGTGCCTCTGGAAATGCTTGCACCACCCCATGGTCAGTTATCGCTACTGAGGGGTGTCCCCAATCTTTTACACGATTTACAATATCTTTTACTGCTACTAGGGCATTTTTCTCGGACATTTTCGTATGTAAGTGAAGTTCTACTCTAGTTTCCTCATGGGTATCGTTGCGTTTAGCATTATCCTTATCCTCCACAGGCCGTACGGAATCCATATTTAACACATAGTCTCGTACATATTGCTCATCATAGATAACTTCCCCTTTAATTTGTACCTTCCCTACAGATTTCAAGATTTTTAATAGCTTTGGTCCGTCTTCAGAAGGGCTGGTAAATCGTTTAATAGTCAAACTATTATGTTCATCCACCAAATGGCCTGTAATAATATATCGCTTTTTAGGTTCCTCACCTTTTTCACGAGCCTTTTGTACCGCCTTACTATCTTCCTTGGGACGTATTTCTCGTATATCTAAACTGTGAAAGTATCCTGAGATAACAACATTTTCTCCCGTCCTCACAAAGAAATCATCTGTCCGATGCGTATCTGATTCATCAAAAGCAGGCCCTAATAACATCCCCTCTTCAGTGGTTAATTTTCGTCTTCGCATAGGATATGGAGAGCTGCTAGTTGCCGTTGGAGTTGGAGTATTGGGGCGATCAATAACTACCGGTGCCTCATATAAATCATCATAATCCGATGAAGTTTTTATGGTACCATCTTTTCCTACATAAAGTTCCATTTCATCGAATCGATTTTCTTCATCCATGTCCCAGTAAATATCGTAATCAGATACTTCATTGGCATGTTGCAAAAAGAGATACGCATCATCGTCTAGTACTGTAGACTCTTGAACATAGCCCGTATAATCGCGATCTTCTCTTTGAGGCATCCGTGTGAGAACTAGCTGATTCATGAAATCACCAGTATCCACAAATTCGTAGGTACAGCCGATTTCATGACAAATTTCTTCAATACGATTTTGCACGATTGGATCCAGTTCGCCCTTAGAGGCAGACCCCCAAATATGTAGTTTTCCATCTTTTAAGTAAAAGTAAAAATCTGTTTTAGATTCTCCTTTTCGTACTAAATGATAGTATTTCATCCTACTTCTCCCTCATTGATTCAACTATCCATTCTTTTTATTCGAATCCTCTTTACGCTTTTTCACCACATTAGGACCTGTGACAATCACCGTATCTACAGGTTCATAATAGGAGTTAAATGTATACGTAGAAGAACGACCATCGCCATACACAATAGTTCTTGTGGTATCTACGGAAATTCCCTCATGTCCTGCCTCTTCTATAGTTTCTTCTTTCACAGTGTCATCGATTTTTTCTATCTTTTTATTAGGAATCTTCTGCTCTGTACCTTTCGTAATACTAACGGACTGTGGTACATCTTCTTTCGCTCCTAGAATCGTGATGGTTACATACCCAGCTCCCTCTTCAGCAATCACATAGATGGGATGCGTATAAGGGTTCTTAAACTGAAAGTCAATATATCCCCATGCCACAGTAGCATCTAAACCTACTGGTATATAGGAAACAGGAGCAAAATGGGTATCACGTTCTACTATATCCATACCAGATAACAACGCTGTATTAAACAAGGTAGAACTTACTTGGCAAATTCCGCCACCAACGCCTGGCACTAAACGCCCTCCCATAAATACAGGCGCATCATCATAGCCCGCTTCGGGGGTGCGTTCTCCTACTACTTGGTTGAAAGAGAAAATACCTCCTGCAGGAATCAAGGTTTGATGAATTTTTTGAGAGGCTAAGTGAATATTATGGGCTCGACTTGTATTAGACCCATCAAAATAAGTCGTAAAGGACCCCAATATGGAAGTGATAGACACTAAATCTTTATCTGTTATCGTAGGCTGTGCAGCCTCATTGATAGCAAGTTCTAAGGTCTCTACCTTCCCTTCCTGCAACTGTTCTTGCAATCGCTTCATAGTAGCCGTCACATCTAGCTTACGTCCTACCTTAGCTGGCTGATGTACCACTCTATCCCCTTCTAAGGTAATGGTCGCATTGGTCCCTACTTGTCCCATAGCCTTAGCATAATTTAAAAAATATGACTCAGCCACAGGTCCATCTACTTTATAGCGAATGGGCATCTCTTTACCGTGTAGTAACGCATCTACTCGGTGCATGATATAGGTCATGACATCACTTTCATAGCCATAATCCATCACATCCGTTAAGGTTCCTACCCTATCTATAGTAATCCCCAAATCTGCTAACTTCATAGTCGTTTCTTTTCCCTTAGGGTCTACGATACGGATTGTTTGTGACTGTGTATTCCGCTCTTGTAAGTAAGTGTCTACTTCATCCACACTTTGATGGGATATACTATGACCGTCTATGGTTACTCCATAAATAGTATTTCCTGTAGGCCATGCAAGCCCTGTTACAGCTCCTCCCACAACAGCTATGAAAGCTGCCACAGTGGCAATATACTTTCGTTTCATACTTCTCCTAGTTTGCGCAATAGGCTAAACATATATCTTGAAATTGATTTATATCTGCTATCCCTTGACGGCTTTGCAAAATTAAACGATACAGTTGGCTAATCAACGTTGCCACTGCTGGGATTTGAATGCTTCGACGAGCTTGAAAAGCTAGTTTAATCGCATACGGGTTGGCTTTCATCCCTTTGTCCTTAAATAAGCTTTGAATCTCTGGTAATGACATTCCATAATAGGCACATTCACTAACCATGAGTTGCAAATGCATTTGATTATGTACATAAGCCATCGCCATATCTACACTTTTGCTTTTTAACATAGACGGGAATAAATCAAGCAACATCCGTGCGTCTTTTGCTAACAAAGCATCTTTAAAGCGAAAAATATTTTTCTCTCCAAAGTCCGTCATATGCTCCTTCAAAAATGGTGCTGTCAGGGATTCCTCTTTTTGTAGCAATAGGAATAATCGATCAAATTCCGTACGCAAAAATGCTAAGGGCACATCTTTCCACAAATCCACTAAGTCTCGTAAATATGCCATACCATCAGGATCTATCTTTTGCTTATGAGCCTTACAATGTTGTTGTATCCATTGAAAAAGAGCTTCTCCCTCTACTTTTTCAAATTTAAAAGATTCTACAGCTCCCAAGAACGCTTTATTACCTTGTAATCGTCCATCAATAGTTTCTGGATAGACTAAAATAATAGGGTCCTCTCCACCATAACTTTGCAAATAGTCTCGTAAACCTTGCCATTCTGGAGACATCTTTTTCTTCGGCTTATCAAAGATTGGCAAATGGGCTAGCAAAAATACTCGTGGTTCTCCAAAGAGGGATACTTCTTGCAATTGTCCTAAAATAGAACCGGGACCTTGCTCCTCACGCAAGGTTAGCAAGGTCCGATCTGTATATTGATGTAAGAGATTTTGTTTTTTTTCTTCTAATAATTGTGGTTCATCTCCATAGAGTAATGTAACCATCTGTCACCTCTTATAATGTTACGATATTGTCTTCATCACTGCCTACAATATACACGCCTTCCTCCACATCAAATTGACTATGCAAGGTATTCCACACGATGAACTGCGTTGCCCCTTGTTCTTGATAGTGTAATAATTGATTGCTAGCAGTTAGGCCATATATTGTATTCGTTTCTCTCTTAGTATTATACACTATTTCTTGAACTTTTTCTCCTTCTTTTCGAGGGTGGAAGTGAAACTTTCTTTGTCCTTTTGCAACAATTTCATAGCCTATTTTATTATGAAGTTGTACAGATAACCAATCTAGTTCTAACTCTTTACCTGCTTGTCCTTTGCTATAAAGATGTTCTAAGGTATCCACATGAGTATACCCCTTCTGATATCCTTCTACAAAAATACCATTCCAACGACTAAATCCACGATGATGTAAGGCATCTACACATTGTTTCATGGCTCGTGGTGAAATATCGCCATTCTTAGCATCTATATATAAATACGCCTCCCTATGAAAGCCTGTCTTACAAACCATAAAGGCAGGTCCTGTGGATACTGCAATAGGTACGACTTGCACAGTAGGTTTTACATAGGATAATCCCAACGGTACCATACCTACTATCAAAAGTGCAATACTTGCAATCCTATTCCATGCCACCTGAATTGGTTCTTTCAGTGCTAATAACCAATATACATAGGTCACCCATGAATACCATACCATCACTAACCACAAAGGCATTGGAGGTGACCACAATAAACCTAGATTGCGGATAGCAAATAATAGGGACATGCTGGCTTTCAAAATAAAACCTAAGAGGGACCACCCTAATGTAAAGGTAAATACCACATTAAGTACAGACAGGCACAGTCCCCCAATGATGGCCATATCTAGCAAGGGCCCTACAATTAGGTTGGACAAGATACTAAGAAAACTGAGGATATGAAAATAATATAATTCAACGGGAAATATAAGAACTTGTGCAGAGATACATAATGCCACCCCTTTAGAGATAGGATTCGGCGGAAACAACCTGTACACATAGGGATACAATCCAATAATGCCCAAGGTAGACCCGAAGGACAAGACAAAACTAATGTCTACGGCGAACAATGGTTTCCATAGAAGTAAACATAGTGCCGATAGTAATAGCGCATGTAAAGCACGATAGGTGCCACCATGCATAACTACGTATCCACTTAATAATCCCATCATAGCAGAGCGTAAGACTGGCGGACTCCACCCCACAATTGTGCAGTATAATAGAATCAACGTACAGGTGATGGAAAATTCTATACCTTTGCGTAATTGCAATCGTTGCAATACAGTAGAAATGATAAGAAATAACAAGGCAATATGAGATCCTGACACTGACAAAATATGGATAAGTCCTGTTTCACTGAACAATTTTACCATCGTTTCGGGTAGCATAGCGTATTGGCCACCTAGTACCAAGGAGGAGCCCAAAGTAGCGATGGATGGATCTAAATTCTCTTCAAATTGTTGTGCCACCCAATGATGGACTCTATCTAAGTAAGCACCGATAGCATAGCCTGTATCAGCTAGAAATACACCTATGGTTCTCTCTACTGTGTAGGTCCCCTCTATGGTACCTTGGTACAAATTTCCTTGTAGTCCATCATTGATATGTCTCGTTTTCATAGACAATGCGCCACTTTGCTCGTAATAGGTAAAGCCTTTTACGGTGCCCCGAATAATATAACGGTCACCCATATAAATATGTGGCTCTCCTAGTACATAGATTCGTATACTGCCCTTGGCTGGCACATGCTCAGTAGAACCATTCTTATCGATATCCATGCCTTCTACAGTAGCATCCACCATAGTCATCACTCCATCAAGAGTCACCGTTGGTTGTGGGTTGCTAGTTAATTGCACATAATAGGCGCCATCAGCACCATAATAAAAGGGTCGATCTTCAAAATACTCTGTAATGACTCGGTCTGTATGTATATATCCTATACTTGTAAACGCACCAATCACACTTACCATGGCTACCACATATCGTACTAATCTATAGATAGGTTCATGTCGTTGTTCGTACCCACGTAACACTATCACACCAAAAATGCCAAATATCGTGATGATACTTAGCCAATGCATAAGATAGGTATGTAATTCGTTTTCATATACACCAACACAAATGCCTAATAGCATTCCCAACACACTGGTGATACCTAGGTCTATTGGCTTTGGTAACCATTTCATAATCGTACTTTCTCCACAATTTTCTTATACAAGGCTGGTCCTATGCCCTTCACATGTCGTAATTCTTCTAAGCTTTTGAACGATCCATGCTCTTGACGATAATCCACAATCTTTTTCGCCATCTTCGGCCCTATACCAGATATTTTTTGTAAATCTGCTTCTGAACCATCATTAATGGATATATTTTGTTTCCGTAACAATTCTTCTGGACTACCGTGAAAGTTAAAGTCTACATGAATATGTGTACTTTCTTCTAAGGTATCCTGCAGCTGCAGATGATTCACATCTGCATAGGGCAATAGTCCTTTGCTAGCCTCAATAGCAGATTTCACTGTCACAGGGCTTTGTAGCTCATACAAGCCTGGTTCTTCTACTGCACCCGTTACATACACCAAAATTGTATCCCCTTTCGTTTCCTTCTCCACTGGACCACCTCGATCTCCTTTTTCTGACTGTCTCACAATCTTTGGAGTATCAGATGGTGATACATCGCCTTTCATTGGTGTATCTGCTATAATAAGATAGTATCCACATACACACAATAGGAATACACACAGAATGATGACATTCTGTTTTTGATTTGTTACTTTCATTCTATCACATCCTTTCAAGTAAAAGGTTCGTCATAGATGAGAAGTATCCTTTAAAATTCACTACCAGTATATATTTGGAGGTATTATGAAAGAAGAT